>NZ_JBDIVO010000286.1:0-5843 GCF_039794385.1 Methylocaldum sp.
TGGCGAAGCGGTTCCGCTGCGAATGACATTTCGGACGGCCTAGTGCGCGAGACCGAATCCCCCGGCACCAGCCGACGATCGGGAACGTGCCCTCAGATCGCGATTTTTGCCTAGGATGCTCGTCTAATACATATTGATGTGGATGTCAGGCAAGACTCGGGCGGTGACGGGCTGCTCGAAGGACCTAGGCGTCGGTGTTGTAATCCGAGTACTACTACGGACAGCTCAGACAAGGACAGGAATCATGCCGCTTCGGTTCGAAATCTCACTCAGGAATCCGCTGCACTTGGCCTTAGTCCTGTGCGTCCTAGCGGTCAGCGGTGGTGTTGTCGGTTCGACGTCCGAGCCGTCGATCCAGTGGGGCGAGTGTCCCGATTACCCGGAATTTAAGGATGTAGCCGCGGAATGCGCCTTCATTCCGGTACCGCTCAGATACTCGAATCCCGGTAGAACGGCTCCGATATTCGTTGCGCGAGTGCGGGGCAGCGCGCCGGAAACCGAAAAGCGCGGACAGTTATGGTTTGTCACCGGCGGGCCGGGCGCATCGGCCATCGGGTTCGCGCAACAGTCTCAATCCTTTGCGGAACTGCGCCCGGAATGGGACTACTACATCTTCGAGCAGCGCGGCATCGGCAATTCGGCGCCGCTCTACTGTGCCGCCGCGGCTGACGAGGCGATCGTTGCGCCCGAGGATGCGCTGGACTGCCTGGCCGAGTTGCGCCGAGCTTGGCCGGAGGGTATCGAGGATTTTACCGTCACCAACACCGCACGTGATCTCGCTCACATCATCGACCGGCTACGTCCGCCCGGTCGGGAAGTGGTAGTGTACGGCGTCTCCTACGGCACGTATTTGGTGCAGCGGTACTTGGCCCTGCGCGGTGAGCAGCCCGATGCGGTAATTCTCGATTCGATCGTCGCAACCGGGTACGAAGCGTACGACACGATTGAACGCGGTACCAATGCGGCGGCGCGAATGGTGATGGACCGCTGCGCGAAGGACGCCGACTGCCGTCGGCGCCTGGCCGGCATCGCCGCCGATCCGTGGACCGCTCTCGGCGTGACTTTCGCGCGCCTCGATCAGGGGCAACTGTGCCCGGAGTTGCAGGCGCGACTGGATTCGCCCCTAACCCGTTCCTATTTACGCAGTTTATTCGGTACGATGATTGAGAGGACCGACCTGCGAGGATTGATGCCGGCCGTGGTGTTACGGCTGAATCGCTGTGTTCCGGACGACGTTATGGCACTGGAACATCTGATCCGATCACTCTCTTCGGAGTCGCTCTTTTCGGCGGCGGATTCGGAAGCGCCCGCGGCCGATCCGGGACCTGGCTTCGTACCTTACGAACAGGTGAAGTACTCGGCACCCCTTAGTTCGCACATCACGCTTTCGGAGCTGTGGGAAGGTACTTCTTTCGCGCAAATCATGAACGAAGCGGAGGGATTCTACGCCTGGTTGAACGTGGCGCCCTCGCTGGCTCTATTGGCCGATGCGCAGGTCTGGCCGGCGTACCGCGATCCATTGAGCGATCTGCACGCTAACACGCGAGCCCCCGCGTTGATGCTCAACAGCGATATCGACTCGAATACTCCCCTGGCCGAAGCCATACCGATTCGAGAGGACTTGAATGGCCCCAATCAGCGGTTCGTCACAGTGCCCGACGCCGGGCACGTCGTGATTTTGAATTCGCTTATGGCTGGCGCCAAAGGCGATAAACCGGCTGATCATTGCGGGACACGCGTGATGCTCTCCTTCCTCGATGATCCGTACGGTGAGCCGGACACGAGCTGCATCTCGGGCGTGGAACGGCTGAGTTTCGATGCCGCAAATTCGAGGAATCGCAAGAGCAGCCTCCAATACTTGGGCCGGAAGGACATGTGGTCCGCAAAATAAGCGTCGCGGAAGTTTTGCTTGACGGCATGCGTCGCCACGAACCTAGGATTCCGGGGTTCCGATCGGCCGAAAACCCCCTCTCATTGCTGGACGGTCACGAACGACAGCTTGCCTATCCCGGAACGCTGGGCGCTGGCCATGACCTTGGCCACGGCATCGAACACTGCCGCCCGATCGGCCTGGAGCTGGATGCCGATCTCGGGATCGCGCTCCTGTAGGGCTTTCAACTCGGCCTCCAAGGATTCCAGCGGCACCGGACGGTCGTCCAGCATCGGCTGTCCCTCCGCGTTCACGCTGAGGATGGCGATGTGTTGGTCCGGTGCCGGTTCGGTTTGCTCGGTCTTGGGCAATTTGACCCGAACCACCTGGGTCAGCAGCGGCGCCGTGACGATGAACACCACCAGAAGCACCAACATCACATCCACCAGAGGCGTGACGTTGATCTCGCTCATTTCGCCGCCGTCGTCGTCATTGGGCAATTGTATGGCCATGTTCGGTCACCGTTTGTTGGATCAGATGGTCTTGGATTGTCGCGTGCAGGAACTCGCTGGCAAAGTGGTCCAGTGCGATGACGATGCGCCGGTTCTGACGCAGGAAGAAGTTGTAGGCGATCACTGCCGGAATCGCCACGGCAATGCCCAAGGCGGTCGCGATCAACGCCTCGCCGATGGGGCCGGCCACCACTTCCAGACTGGCCGAACCCTTGGCGCCGATGTCCTTGAGGGCGTGCATGATGCCCCATACCGTGCCGAACAGGCCGACGAACGGCGCCGTGCTGCCGATGCTGGCTAGCCAGCCGAGACCGGCGTCCATCCGGGCCTTCTCCTTTTGAATCTGCAAACGCATGGCGCGTTCGATCAGGTCGTGCCAGGCTTCATGCTTATCGGCGCGGAAAGCCAATTGTACCTTGGCCCGCGCCAGGGTTTTCAGCCCGGTCTGCTGCACCCGGGCGAGCTGAGCCGCGCTGTGGCTTACCGATTCTTGATCGATACCGAGCTCCGAGCCGTTCCTGACAATTTTCAGAAAGCTATGGTTGCGCAGCTTGTTCAAACCGAGTTCCCCCGCTTTCAGCAGAATCACGCTCCAGGTCAGCAGAGAAAAACAGCCGAGCATGCACAGAGTGCCGTCGACAATGGCGGTTTCCGATAGGTTAAACATGATCTCCTCTCGCGTTTAAGATTGTGATTTCGTTTGTTTCGCGCGGTTGTGGGCCGCACGGTTTCTGCGCCCTCGTGCCTGTCGCAACTTCGCCGCACAGCATCACTCACCGATCAGTCCCGAACGATGGTTAAGGCGGGCGACGGCCGACCGTCAAAGACAAAGCTCTGCCCGACGCGCCTAGCCACCTAACGAAACGTTCCTCTCATCCGGGTCATTCCAATTGGAACTCGATGGGCACGGTAACCCAACTTGCCTGCGCGACATCACCGCGCTTGGCGGGCACGAAGCGCCATTTTTTCACCGCCTCGAGGGCTGCTTCGTCCAATACGTCGTGGCCGCTCGATCGTTGCACCGATAACTCGCCGCAGCGGCCGTCGGCGGTAACGTAGACCCGCAGCAGGACCAGGCCTTCCCAGTGTCGGCGGCGCGCGATGCCCGGATAAACCGGTTTCGGATTGTTCAGATAGTTGGCGTTCGAACTGGCCGGCGTATAGGTGTCGTTGCGCGGAGCAGCGGCACGGTCTTGGGGCGGTGCGGAAGGTGCCGCCGGTGCTGGCGGTGCGGTGTCCGCTTGTTCCTGCTTTTGCGGCTCGACCTGTTTGACCGCGGAATCCTTGCGCACCGGTTTCGGTTTGGGTTTTTTCACCGGCTTGGGATCGGGTTTCTTCGCTTCCTTCGGAGGTGTCGGCGGGGACGGTACGGTCGGCTGGGTCACCGCCGGTGCGGGAGGCGCGGACAGAACCATGTCGATCATCGGCAGCGGCGCGGCTTCGGTGAAGGGCACAGGTTCCGGGCGGGCGAGATACCAGAAGAAAAGCAAACCGTGCAGTACGGCGGCCAATCCGGCGGCGGCAGCCACCGCGAGCGGTCGCTTCCAGGTGGCGGGGATCTCAGCCATCGTGACCGGCGTACCTCCGGGACCATCGAACGGCGGGTCCCCGGAAAAGAAATATGTGCTCATTCTCGGGACACCGTGCCGAATATGGGAGCGACCGCGCTCGTCGTCTTGCGCCGCGACTTCTGGCACTTGTCGACGCCTTGGAGCGAGAGTGTCGGTCCGACGGAGGATGATTTGTTGCGGTGTGCCTCCGTCCCGCACTCTTCCGGCACTTGGCGTGCAATCCGGCTGTCTTGCCCGGAGGGCTGGCATCCGGTGTTATCGGCAGGACTGTAACTGGAATCTTGTTGAAAATCGGCGACTTGCTGTCGCAACGCATCGAGGCGCAGGCGAACGTCGGCGAGCAACTCCTCGAGATATTCGAAATGAATCTGAAAATAGCGCGCCGAAGGAAACTCCGGTCCGCTCGTTGTCCCGGATTCCGAGGCTCGAGTTCCGTTCGGGTCGACCCTTCGGCTAGAGGCGGGGCGGCCTTGCTTGATCCTCATGACGATTCCTTTTTTGTTGCTTCTTATCCCTAATGACGTATGAGCGCGGCTAATCCCGCACTTCCGATAGAAAAAATTTTTCTGACGTCTATAAGTTGTTGTAAAGCCTAAAAAAGAAAAGCCAGGTAGAGCGGATCTGTGGGATATGCCGTACTCGCTGTGTCTAAAGCTCACGCTCGATCCGGACGAATGCGCTTGGCGCTGATCTCGGGGTGTGTTGGATCGGGGATTTTCGAATGTGGTGTAGCACCCCGAGCACCACCGTCCGAAGCCGGAGCGGCTGCCGGAAACGCCAACGCTAATTCAGGCCATGGCAGGTTATCACTTGTTGTGTTGCAAGTTTTCCGCCCTCACCTAAAGGATCATCCTGAGGATGAACTCGATAAAGGGAGCTGAGTCGGTTTGCTTCATGCTGTTTTGCAGTGCCTGGTAGTACTTCGCCTGATGCTTATAGATCAGGCTTTCTACCGGGATGCCGGCGAACGAGGGATTCCAGCGGGAAGGTTAAGGTCTGCCACGGTCCCCCATGCGGCCGTTGCCGTCTGTGAAGGGATGGATGAACTTGAACTCGTAGTGAAACACGGAACTGGTAATCAGAGTGCTCTTCACCGGTCGCCAGCCACCGGAAGAGGTCGTGCATCAATACCTGGACGTGATCCGCTGGAGGCGTCACTCACCACATACCTTTCGAGGTCGCTCGATATGGGCGATCGTGACGGTCGTGCCCTCTATGTCCAGATCAAAGTCTTTCTCGGGTGATCTGGACCAGGTTCGCCCAGAAACGGCTGGCGTGATTTCCGAGGCGTACGTGCGCGAGGTAAAAGTGTTGTTGCACGAAAAGCGGCGTAAGTTGTGAACATCCAAAGTAAAACGCGCCGCCGAAAGAGGTCAGACGCGGTTTTCATCTCGTTGAGGCGGCGTCAATCGGAAATCGACGAAAGCCTTATGGAGTAAGACTTTCAGTCATTCCAGCTTGATCGGCTTTGCCCCGGCCTTTGTATTGCGGATCGCGGCGCGGTATCGGTCAGAGCATGGAGGTAACGCCTTGTAGGATAACTGAATTACCCCGAAAGTGCCCCCAGTTACCCCGGATGTCAACGGACTCTATAGGATCGCGATGGATGGAATATAAACGAAAAAGCCCGCATTTACGCGGGCTTACGGATTTCTTTGGATGTCTTTGAATGGGTGTTTGGTGGAGGCGGCGACTACATAACATGACTCATAAGTAACTGAAATAACAATGGAATTAAGGTCGCAAAAAATCGGAATACCGTCAAAAATACCGTTGGCGCATCGCTGTTAGAAAAATAAGCCCGGCGATGAACCGGGCTTTTTCATGTCTACCGGGTGACGCCCGTACGCCTGGCCCCGTAGGCTGCCGACATGGACTTGTCCAGATAGC
>NZ_JBDIVO010000287.1:0-5830 GCF_039794385.1 Methylocaldum sp.
AGTCGATCAAGCTCGGGTTTGCCGTATTCGCGCCGTTCGGCAAAGAGGTGGTGGAACTCGACGGCGCGAACAACCCTTTGCGGATCATCTTCAACCTGATCTGGCTGCTACTTTTCGGCTGGGAAATCGCGCTCGCGCACCTTGCCAGCGCAGCCGTACTGGCCGTCACCATCATCGGCATTCCTTTCGCCTTGCAGCACATCAAGCTGATTCCGTTATCGCTGTTTCCCTTCGGGCGGGACTTCCGGCCGATTCAGTCCTAGAGCATTTTCCGATTCGGTGTCAGAGAGCCCGATATGTAGGTCGGCAATCCCTTCCCAATCGCAAACGGTCGCTTTAGTCGCGACCCTTCCAATCGCAAACGGTCGCTTTAGTCGCGACCCTTCCAATCGCAAAACGGCCGTCCTGGGAGCGCCAGGACGCCCCTTCCAACAAAATCCTTTGCCGAGCCGATACGTCGGCAAGGGATTGCCGACCTACGTTCTTCCCGCCCGAACACGAATCCGTACACCGGGATGAAAAACGCTCTAAGTACATTCAGGGAAGTCTTGCGGCATAGGCAACCTGCAGGACAACCCCGCCAATCAAGCCAATCTGTCGAGATTCCGCAAGTATTTGCGGAATGTACTTAGCAGCAATAGGCCGTGCGGCAAATCCCGCAGTACGTTGCGGGATGCCACCCATTTATTGTGAACGCCGGGCGGGGAAGTGGGCATGCAAAGCAGTTCTTTTCAAATCAAAACTGCTTTAACGGAACCGAGAATGCATGGCCCGCCGAGAGGAGGCTATGCCGAGCTAGAAAGCCTCCCAAGCTCGGGGCGGGCAATGCCAAAGTGCAGGAAAAAAAGTCGGGGCTGATGCGATCAGTGCAGTTGTTTCGGCCACTTCAGACGCACGATTCCGCTCTGCTCGCTATCGAGCTCGCCTAGAGACTCATTCGCCAAATAAATTCCGTTTTCCGCAGGTACGGCGGAAGCTATGGAGGCAAGCGGAAGGCCCTTATACATCGCCGCATAGAGAGGCTTGCTTCCATCAGGGCTCACGACGATCACACCCGTACGCTGCGTCTGACGCAGCAGCAGTCGGGGCGGCAACCGCAAGAGCAGCGGTTTGATCCACGCGTTTTCGTGGGCCCAGGTCAGGATGGGGCTTCTCTCTGTGAACAGGGCAAGCCAGATACGCCCGGACGCATCGCGGTCCATCCCGTCGTCCATGCCCGTAAGCCCATCGAGCACAACCTCGTAGCTCCCCGCTTTCGGACCCCGAAGATAGAAACGCGCCAGACGGAAAAGAGAGGTCTGGGTGACCAAAACCGACTCCTCCCGCGGCTGGCCCGGATGCAGGTCGTATAGAACGCCGTTGATGAAGTGGAATCCCTCCGCGACAAGGCGGGTGGTTCCGGTATCCAGGTCGTGCCGCCACAGGCGCCCATTGGGAGGTAGGGCAATGGCTTCATCTACCGCGTCGTCTAGCGAAGCGTCTCTGTACGAGAACGGTTCGGAGAAATAGATGCGCCGGCCGTCCTCGGAGACTTCCAGGTTGTCGCAGACCACCAGCGGACGATGATCTCCGCCGCTGCCGTCGCGCCTCAATTCGGGCGCCTTGGGATCGTTGTCCGCATAGACGACCGGGTGATCGGGATCGATCAGCGTTGCCGGCACCTCGAGAACGATGGGCTCGATTTTCCGGGTGTCGAGCGCGAGACGGTAGAGTCCGACAGCCTCGCCCGGAAACGGCTCGCCATAGGCGTTGGAGGAGCAAAAATAAACATGGTTCGGGTCGCCGGGCGCTTCGTGTATGCCGAACGCCATCAGCGGCGCATCCACGAACGGCTCAACCGCGTGTGTGGCGAGGTCTACGCTCCAGATTTTTCCGTCCGTCGCTGTAACCAGGGCCCTGGTTCCGCCGGTGAGTAACACGACATCGTCGTAACCCGGTAGGTCGGACCGAAAATGCTCCAGACCGGCAGCGAAGTCGGCGGAATGCTCGACTGCGGTGATCGCCGCTGCCGTCTTTGGGTCGAAGGAAATCGACTCGGCGACGCAGCAGCGAATTTCCGGTCTGGGGGCCGCGGCGATCCACCAGATTACGATGAGTAACACAAGGCCTATACCGATCCATTTCTTCATGAGCCTGATCCTCAAGCATTATGAGACGTTATCTATCCAACCTTACCGGGTTATGGCGATAGCCCTTTATCGCCGGCTCAGCGGCGTTTCATCGCAGCGGCGGCAAACCGGCGTTCGGCGGCTTGTAATTGCGGTCTTTCTTGCGCCGTCTTTGTGCCGAGTCGTCGATCACCTCGTTGCCGAACCTGGCGGTACCTAAGGCGCGATAATGACGCTGTTGTGTGTGGGCATAAACCCCGTTGAGGAATTGTGCGTAGGAATCGGTAATCGCTCCGAGGTAATTATCGGCTCCCACGTCTATCGGAGTAACCCCGAGGCCCGCCGCCATGGCTTTATCTTGAATCCAACGCAACGTTAGGTCGGACAGGCGCCGATCCGGATATCCCCCGCCGACATCGCTGTGCGCACCCACAAACCAGCGCTGTTCCAGGTTTTGTTGGGGACTCGCATCGGGCGTCCATAAACAGATATCGTAATCCGTTCGATGTTCGTCGATCGCGATGGCTTGGTAACCGTTTTCGACGATATGGCTCAATCTCGTGTCGTGGAACTGGTAAAAATACATGTTCAGGCGCTTCAAGATATCCAGCGGAATACCCAGTGCGCCGACCGTATCCCACACGCCGAGAAACTTAATTTTGATTTCCCGAGAAAACCTTGCCCTAAACTCCAGAGCGGTCGAAGAATCGGGACCGTCGTCTCTGGTACGGTAGATGCCATAGGCCATGGCCATACGCAGGGAAAGCTGCTTGTTTTTCACCAGACCGCAATTGCGAATGAGTCCGGCCAAACTCCTGGCGGTATAGGCGCCGCGGCTGAAGCCGAGAATATAAACCTCGTCGCTTTCCCGATATTCCTTGGCGAGAAACTTGTAACCGTCGAGGATATTTTTCTCCAGTCCCGCTCCCGTGGAGCCGCCAATAAAGCGGTCATACCATTTTGTGCCTATGCCTTCGTCATACCATTTAACTTGCCGGATACCATCTGCCGCAGTGTCCGTGACCGATTTATAAAACCGGCAAACATTGGTCTCGATCTGCCGGTCGGCGGGCAAGCGTTCGTCGGCGGGTTTGTTCCATGTGCCGTCGAAGCAAATGACGATCCGTTTCATATCAGCCCCCCTCAATAAAACTCTTTATTGATTCGATTTTTCGCCGTAATTCCGCCGCGCGCTGGACGGTAGGGGTAAGTTTCGACCCCTTGCCTTACGTGGTCACATCGAAAAGGCATTCAAGGCTATTTTTGAGAAAACAATGCGCTTGCGCCGAGCCGTTGTCAATCGATTAAAGCGGGTGGAAATGCGGCCCCGCGTACGGCAAAACCCCGGTCGACGAAAGGGTTTTAACCGGATATGGGTGTATGTGCTGCGTAGGGGCGTTGTGTACCTTTTCAGTGGTTATCCTTGAAATGTCTTGCTGTTACGGGATTGCGTGAAACATAATGCCGGCTGCGCCATGGAAAACCTGTGTAATTCCAAATCGCTTTCAATCAGGCATTCATTTTGTAGGATGGGTAGAGCGAAGCGAAACCCATCGATGGTGGGTTAGGCCGCGAGGCCGTAACCCGCCGAGCGACTCCCAATCGGCGGGTTACGTGGAGCCTGTCCTGAGCTCCGTCGAAGGGCGTGTCCCAAGCGGAGCCGAGAGGCTAACCCACCCTACGATGAGTGTTCACGCGAAAGCCGAATGGAATAAATCGGATAGAGCGAGGCGGAAACCATAAGAGATTCAGGATTGTGGGATTATCGAGATCTTACGGTTTTCCATATCCTGAATGTATTTCGAATAGATTCTGAATTTACGTCTTCCTCCAGCGGCGCAGCCTTTTCGATATACCCGCCCGTTCCCGTAATTCCAAGAATAAGGGGGTTGTGATCGCTATGAACGAGATACTGAATGCAAAGAGCAAGGTCCTCGTCACCGGACCGACCAGCTTTCTCGGTTACCATGTCACCAAGCGTCTGAATGAAAAGGGTATCCGGCCGCGTGCGCTGATCCCGCAAGACACCGATCCGTCCACCTTGCGGGATTTGGATGTGGACATCGTCCGAGGCTCGGTCGAGGATGCGATTTCCTTGCGTGCCGCCTGCGACGGGGTGGATACGATTTTTCATCTGGCTTTTCTGGTCAGCATCGGTGGAGGGCTAGAGGAGCGTATGCAGCAAGTGAACGTGGTCGGAACGCGCAATCTCCTGGATGTGTCCGCGGACTCGGGCGTTACGCGGGTCGTCGTGACCAGCAGCGCGCTCACCGTGGGCGTCAACCGGAAGCCGGAGCCGCTCGACGAGACCGCGGACGGCACCGTTCACCGCCTGGATCTCCCGTATGCGGCAAGCCGGCGACAGGCCGAAGAGGAGGCGCTCGGACGATCGAGCCCCAGTATGTCGGTAGTCGCGGTCAATCCTTCTTTTACCATGGGGCCCGAGGATTACGTCGGCGCGCCCGCCAATAAACTTCTCAAGGCGGTCAGCGCCGGCAAGCTTCCCGTCACTGTTCCGGTCGGTTTCGGCTGTCTGGACGTTCGCGATTTCGCGGACGGAATGCTGTTGGCTGCCGAACGCGGCCGCCCCGGCCAGCGCTACCTGCTCAACGGCCACAACGTGATGGTGGACGATCTGTTGGGACAAACCGCCGCTATCGCGGGCGTGCGGCCGCCCCGGTTGCGGCTGCCGGTCTGGGCGGCCTATGCCCTGGTTACGGTGCTGCAGGCCGGTTACGCCCTGCTCCGAAAACCGTTCCCGGTTACCCGCAGCGTGCTCCAAATCCTGGGCCGCTACGCTTGGTACGACACCGCCCGTGCGCGCGAGGAACTCGGCTGGACGCCGCGTCCCTTGCAGCAGACGCTTGAAGATACCCTTCGTTGGCTACGCCAGAGCGAAGCCGGATAGGAGTCAAAGTCGGGAGTACTAGGATATGGAATCAAGCATGGCAGAAGCCGAGAGCGGCCTGTCGCCAACCACGTTCGAAATCGGGTTGGTCATGGCTGGCGCGGTGTCCGCCGGCGCATACACGGCCGGAGTCATCGATTTCCTGACCGAGGCGCTGGACTCTTGGTATCGGGCGAAGCAAAGAGGAGTACCCGATACGCCCCCGCACGACGTGAAGATCTCGGTGGTAACCGGCGCCTCGGCCGGAGGCGTTACGGCGGCGGTGCTGGCGTCGGAGCTGCGCGGCGGTCTGCTGCATATGAATTCGCAAACCGCCAGCGCGCGAAACAAGCTTTACGAGACCTGGGTCGAACGGGTCGATATAGGCCCATTGCTCGACGCTCGCGATCTGGAGCGGCCGGGTGCCAAGGTGCCTTCGCTGCTGGATTCGACCGTACTCGACGATGCGGCGAGGAACGCCCTGGCCACCGCATGGTCCGGAGCCCCGTGGCCCGAGTACATGGCCGATCCACTGGATGTGATCCTGTGCGTCACGAACTTGAGAGGCGTGCCTTATTCCATTCGTTTCTCGGCCGAGCAGGACCGCGATTACGGCATGTCTCAGCACGCCGATTACATGCATTTTTCGCTCAGCCCGACCGACAAAGCGTCGAAGTGGAACGATTCCGTGCCGCTCGGGCGGGACGACCAGGAAGAGGGCAATTGGAGGCTCTTGAAAGAAGCCGCGCTGGCGAGCTCGGCGTTTCCCGCCGCTCTGGCGGCTCGCAGCCTGACGCGCTCGGCGGGCAACTACAACCGCCGCCGCTGGAGCATT
>NZ_JBDIVO010000288.1:0-5827 GCF_039794385.1 Methylocaldum sp.
GCCATTCGTGAATCTGCCAGTGGTTCCAGTCCAGCGGAAACCCGTGGACGGCCACGGCATCCATGCGCGGAATGACGCCGTAGTTTTTCATCCGTTCCATGAACAAGGGATCGATGGGAGAGATGCCCCCGAGGACGACCGGGAGTTTCGGATGTTCCTCGTGCAGGGCATCGGCCGTGAGATTCACCATTTCGGCGAAAAGACTCCAGTCCTGGTCGATCTCGAAATCCCAGTGGGATTTATTGTTGGGTTCGTTCCAGAGCATCACTGCTTCGATCATGATTTCCCTCCGCAAAGCTGTAGCGGGTCGCAAAAGCCTCGTTCCTTTTGGGGTGTCGCAAACGGTCGTCTTGGGAGCGCTAGGGCGAGCCTTCCCGACGCCATCGGTCGGCCAAGTGGAGCCGTCGGCGAGGGATTGCCGCCCTGCAACCGTGCCACTGTGTAGGTCGGGAATCCTTTCCAATCGCAAACGGCCTGGCCGGGAGCGCCGGCCAGCCCCTTCCCGACGCAATGCCCCATCCAGCGGATTCATCCGCCAGGGACGGCCGACCGACGATTTTTCGCCGGCGACTTTTCGTAGGCTCGAAAGGTATACCGTTCCCGGCAAACCGCCAATGCTTATTCCGGCCTACGGTTTTCTCCCGCGACAGGGATAGACCGCCCGATGATCCCAGTCTTCCAGGTTCAGTTCGGTCCTGCGGCAGACGTAGACCTCCTCCTCCGGACGGTCGAGGATATCGAAGCCCGCGCTGCGCAGCATCGCTTCGGTGCCGGCGCGGTTGGGAATCCACCAGTTGGTGGGATCGCCGGAATAGCGGTGTTCTATGAAATGCATCCTGGGAAAACCTGGCCGGTCGAAGACATCCCGTTCCTCGAAGCCGTAGTCCCGTCCTACCGCCTCGATCTCCGGGCTGCCGCGCTGCATGGACTGGAACAGCAGCAGGTCGCGGGCGACGTGTTCGTGGATCAGGTCCAGCGCCAGCAAGGGGTGGCGCAGGTGATAGAACACGCCCATGAAGATCACCAGACCGAAGGTTTCGCCGAGGTCGGCGATGTCGTAGACGGACAGCCGGCGAAATTCGATGTCGAGCCCTTTGACCTCGGCCGCGAAGCGGGCCTGGGCCAGATAAGCCTCGTCCGAGTCGATGCCGACGACCCGCTCGGCACCGCGCTTTTTCATCTCGATGGCGTAGAAACCCGCGTTGCAGCCGATGTCGAGCACCGATCGGCCGCTCAAATCGGCGGGAAGCGCGTCGGCGAATTGCCGCCACTTGACGGCGGGATAATCTCCGAGGAAATGATCGGGAGCGGTATGTACGCCGTCGAGGTCGAGATTGTGGAACCATTCGCCGAGCTCGCGGACGCGCCGCTCGATGCGGTCGCGGGTCCAGACGGTGGTCCCGTCCGTTTCGGTGGGTTCGATCATGGCGACTCCGTCAACGCGGCGCCTTGCCGCGTATGAATGCCTCCGTACGGGCACGGGCTTCGGCATCGGTGAACTGTTCGGGCGGGGATTTCATGAACCAGGCGGCCGGTCCGATCAGCGCTCCGCCGATGCCCCGATCGAGCGCCAGCTTGACGCAGCGCACCGCATCGATGACCACGCCGGCGGAGTTGGGCGAATCCCAGACTTCCAGCTTGAGTTCGCCGTGCAGCGGCACGTTGCCGAAGGTCGTGCCTTCCAGCCGGATGTAGCAGAACTTGCGGTCGGTGAGCCAGGGCACGTAGTCGCTGGGGCCGACGTGGGCCTCGGCGTCGGACAGGGCATGGTCGAGCTGGCTGGTCACGGCGCGGGTCTTGGAGAGCTTCTTGGACTCCAGCCGTTCCCGTTCGAGCATATTCAAAAAGTCCGTGTTGCCGCCGAAATTGAGCTGATAGGTGCGGTCCAGCCGGACGCCGCGCTCGCGGAAGAGATTCGCCAGCACCCGGTGGACGATGGTGGCGCCCACCTGCGATTTGATGTCGTCGCCGATGAGAGGAAGGTTTTTTTCCTCGAAACGCTTGCGCCAGCGGAGGTTCGAGGCGATGAACACGGGAATGCAGTTGACCATGCCGCAGTCCGCTTCGAGAGCCTGCTCGGCATAGAACTCGGTAGCCTTTTGGGCGCCGACGGGAAGATAGGAGACGACCACGTCGGTGGCGGTATCGCGGAGCACCTGGGCAATATCTGAGGGCGGATCGGGCGATTCCTCGATGACTTCCCGGAGATACTTGCCGAGGCCGTCGAGCGTGATGCCGCGGCGGACTTCGACGCCGATTTCGGGAACTTCGCAGAACCGGTATGTGTTGTTCGGCTCCGCGAAAATGGCTTCGGACAGGTCCTTGCCGACCTTGCTCACATTGATGTCGAAGGCGGCGGAAAACTCGATATCGGAAATGTGATAGCCGCCGAGGTTGACGTGCATCAGGCCAGGGACGGCATCGCCGTTCTTCGCCTTGCGGTAGAACTCGACGCCCTGGACCAGCGAGGATGCACAATTGCCTACGCCGACGATGGCGATCCTTACCTTCTTGCGATGCATACTCTCTCCTTGAGCATGTCTGGCGGATCGGGAGCGGCCTACGAGACCGTCCGGTTATGGCCGCGGTTTCCTCCCTGGAATAGGCGCAGGGACGGCATTCATTGCCGGAAGCGCCGGAGGAAAGTAGATCCCGGTTCGAATATATTTTTCGAGATTAATTTTTGCAAGAAGTTTCGCGGTATGCGGCGGGTTTCACTCCGTTAACCCACCCTACGAGCTGGGTAGGGCGGGTTAGGCCGACAGGCCGTAACCCGCCGTACGCCGCGAAAAGGCGGGTTACGCGAGTACGCTAACCCGCCCTACAACCTTCGTCGGGAACGGATTCCCGACCTACTCGATGTTTGGAACGAAACCGTGCCTCAGCGTGTTCTCGCTCACCACCCGAGTCCACAGAAACTGCTTGAGATAGTCGGGGCCGCCGGCCTGTACGCCGGTTCCCGAAAGCCGGGTGCCGCCGAAGGGCTGTACGCCGACGCGCGCGCCGGTGGTGCGGCGGTTGAGATACAAATTGCCGACGCGATACCGTTCCCGCGCGAGATCGAGATGTTCCGGAAGGCGCGAAAAAACGCCGCCGGTCAGAGCGTAGTCCGATTCCAGCGCCAGCGTGAGCGCGGCCTCGAAGGTGGGCGCGCGCAGCACGGCCAGCACGGGGCCGAAGATTTCCTCCCGCGCTAAACGGTGATGGGACTCGATGCCGGTGATTATGGCGGGCGGACAATAGAAACCGTCCGCGGGAACGCGTCCGAGATAATGAAGGCGACCCTCGGTCCGGCCGAGCTCGATATAGCTCATGGCCTTCTGCTGCGCATCGCGGGTGATCATCGGTCCGAAAAGAAATGCCGGATCTTCGGGCGGACCGTAGTCGTAGCTGTCGAGGGTTTCCGTCAGCCGTTTCACCAGCCGGTCGTGAACCCGGCCGACGGCGATGAGACGGGAGCAGGCCGAGCATTTCTGGCCCTGGTAGCCGAACGCGGAGTACAGGGTTTGGGCGACCGCTTCGTCCAGATCGGCGTCCTCGTCGACGATGATCGCGTTCTTGCCGCCCATTTCGCAGACCACCTGCTTGATGTACCGTTGCTCCGGCGCGAGCGTGTGCGCCTCCCGAAGAATCTCCAGGCCCACCGTCTTGGAGCCGGTAAATGCAATGACATGCACGTCCGGATGCTTGACCAGATACCGCCCGACCGTTGCGCCGCTCCCCGGCAGGAGCTGGCACACGCCGGGCGGAAAACCGGCCTGGTCGAGGACGGACTTGAATCCGTGGGCGACGAGATTGGCGGGTGTCGCCGGCTTCACGATAGCGGTATTGCCGGCGACCAGCGCCGCCGCGGTCATGCCGGTGAGAATCGCCAGAGGGAAATTCCAGGGCGGAATCACGGCGACGCCGCCGCGCGGCTCGTAGCGAAGATGATTCGGCTCGCCGGGAAAGCAGCGGGTGGGCCGCCAACCGGCCAGTTGCTCCATCCGGTAGGGGTAATAGCGCAAGTAGTCGACGGCTTCCGCCACGTCCGCGTCGGCCTCGCGCCAATTCTTTCCCGTTTCCAGAACCTGCCAGGCGGCCAGTTCGCCGCGGCGAGCGTCCATGATGTCCGCCGCCCGCCGGCACAGCGCGACCCGAGCGGCGGCGGGCGTGTCGCGCCAGCCGGGGAATGCGCGGTACGCATTGCGGACGGCGCGCTCGGCATGGGTGACATCGGCAACCGCCACATGTCCCAGAATCTCGGACGGTCGCGCCGGATTTCTCGATACTTCCAGCTCCGCGCCCTGCGGCGGAACGCCGGCCATGTCCAGCGGGTAGGTCGCGCCCAGTTTCGTACGCACCGCCGCCAGCGACCTTCGGAATTCCTGGCGAACCCGGTCGTGGCTGAAGTCCTTTAACGGGGCATTGAGAAAGGCGGGAGAAAGTGTTTCGGTTCCGGGTTCGTGCGGGTCGGGCGCCGCCAGAAGGTCGTCCAAATCGGCGCCTTCGACATAGGTTTGCCGCAGAATGGACGTGTTGGCGGTATTTTCCATCAAGCGCCGGATCAGATAGGCGATGCCCGGAATCAGCTCTCCCGTGGGGAGATAAACCCGGAGCGCGATGTCGGATGCGGCGACGGCGTGGCGCAAGGGCTCGGCCATGCCGTACAGCATCTGGACCTCCCAGTCGGCCGTGGAAAGACCTTGCCGGGACGCCGACGCGATGGAGTAGGCGAGACTCCGAAGATTATGGCTGCCCACGGCGGGATAGACAGCATCTGCATGCCGGAACAAGAGATCGAGCAGCGATTCGAACTGGGCGTCGGTAGCCGATTTGTCGAGAAACACCGGCACTGGCCAGTTGCGCTGCTCCGCAAGAGCCACTTCCGTGTCCCAGTACGCGCCTTTGACCAGACGCACGGAAATCCGGCGTTTTTCCCGCTCCGCCCAGTCGATCAGCTCTCGGAGATCGTCGGCGGTCTCCGGAAGATAAGCTTGCAGCGCGATGCCGGGATGCCAGCCGTCATCTCCCTCGCTTTCGACCAGGTCGCGGAACAGGCGGAGCGTCAAGGACTTGAGTTCGTAATGCTCCATGTCCACCGTCATGCCGGCTCCAAGTTTGCGAAGCTTGGCCACCAAGGGCTCCAGCCGGGCGAATACCCGGCGGCGCACGCCGGCGTAGTCGAGCGGATCGAAGTGGGCGGTCAGAGCCGAGAGCTTGACGGAGATATGAATCGGCGGATGTCCGAGCGGCAAGCGGTTCGCCGCCAGAAGGTCCAGCAGCGACAAGTATCGGCCCAGATAAATATCGCATTCCCTTTCGCTCAAGGCAGCTTCGCCCACGGCGTCGACGGTAACGGCCGCGGGTATCCGGGAGATGGTATCCAGCGCTCGGTTCAGGCGATCTTCTTGCTCCTCGACAACGAATTGACGCGCAAGGCGCGACACGGCGCGGCGCAGTGCAAAACCGCTGAAGGAATGGCCCCCCAGCTTGAACATGCGGCCCCACAGTCCCCGAAGCCGATCGGCATGAGGCGCCAGATAGTTCTGAAAATGGCGGGCCAGTTCCCGATCGGTTTCCAGTACCGGCAACACGTCGACGAATTGGAACAGCGCGGCGCGTAAGCCTTCGTCATGCATGGCCCGCATCAACACGCGCCCTCTCAGGCCCCGCGGGTCGAATAAGGACGGCGGCGACTCTCCGGCCAAACGGTAAAGGTTTTCGCCGATGTCGCGGACCCTTCGCTCGAAAGCCGTGTCGTTCATGACCCTACCTCAGAGTTGCCCAACGAATTCGGACCTCACCCGCGATGATAGTTCCATGGCGGAAGCCGCAGCGGGCGTCT
>NZ_JBDIVO010000289.1:0-5823 GCF_039794385.1 Methylocaldum sp.
CTGATGGTCGGCGAGTTTCCCGAGCTGCAGGGCACCATGGGCCGCTACTATGCCTTGGCCGAGGGTGAGCCGGAGGAGATCGCCGCCGCCATCGAGGAACAGTATCTGCCGAAGGTGTCGGGCGGTCCCGTGCCGCGAACGGGCACCGGCCTGATGCTGGCTCTGGCCGAAAAGATCGACACCTTGACCGGCATCTTCAGCGCCGGCCTGATACCGACCGGCGACAAAGACCCCTACGCTTTGCGCCGCGCCGCCTTGGGCGCCATCCGCATCCTGCTCGAGGGGGAATTGGATCTGGATCTTCCGGAGCTCCTGGATTCAGCCCTGGCGCAGTTCCCCCATCCGTTCGACGCCGAAACGGTACATGCGAACGTTTACGACTTCATCCTCGAACGGCTCCGCGGTTACTGCCTGGAGCGCGGCGTCCGCCACGACGAGTTCGAGGCCGTTCTGGCGGTCAGGCCCGGCCGCCTGCCGGACTTTGACCGGCGCCTGAAAGCCGTTCGCGAATTCCGCCGCCTGGCCGAGGCCGAGAGCCTTTCCGCGGCCAACAAGCGGATACGCAATATCCTGCGCAAGGCGGAAGAGGAAGTCGTCGCCAATGTCGACGATCACGTGCTGACGGAAACGGAAGAGAAACATCTGTTGGAGGCCGCGCGGCAAGCCAAGGAAGACATTCTTCCGCTGCTGCACGAACGGGACTATACGGCGGCCTTGTGCCGTCTGGCGCAGCTCCGGGAAACGGTGGACGCCTTCTTCGACAGCGTCATGGTGATGACCGAGGATGCCGAGCTTCGCCGCAACCGGCTGGGCCTCTTGGCGATCGTCGAAGGACTGTTCCTCAACATCGCCGACATCTCGAAGCTTCAGGGATAAGCGGTCCCGCGGCATGTCGAAATTCGTCATTCTGGACCGCGACGGCGTCGTCAACGAGGACTCCTACGCCTATATCAAGTCGCCCGACGAATGGGTGCCCATTCCCGGCAGCCTCGAAGCGATCTCGCTTCTGACCCGCGGCGGCTTTCGCGTCGTCATCCTGACGAATCAATCCGGCATCGCCCGCGGATTGTTCAATCTGGCTACGCTGGAAGGTATCCATCAAAAGATGCGCGATGCCGTCGAGTCTGCCGGAGGACGGATCGAGGAGATTTTCTTCTGCCCGCACGGCCCGGAAGACGGCTGCGGCTGCCGGAAGCCCGAGCCGGGCTTGTTCCGCGCCTTTGCCGAAAAATATCAGGTCGATCTGAGGTCCGTACCCGCGGTGGGCGATTCCTTCCGGGACGTTCAGGCCGCACAGGCGGCCGGGGCGCAACCCATCCTGGTTGAAACGGGCAAAGGCATGCGGACTTTGGCCCGCCATCCGGATCTCGACCTTCCTATTTTTCCAAATCTCTATGCAGCGGCCCAATATATCCTTTTTAACGCTGATTAGCGTTTGTTTGCGTTCGACTCTCTATTTCATCGGCCAGGTCTTGTCTACCCTCCTGCTGGGGCCGGTGCTGCTGACGGCCTATCCGCTCCGGTTCGAAACCCGCTATGCCATCGCCGGCCTATGGGTACGGTTCAACTTATGGATGTTGGAAACCGTTTGCGGCTTGAAGTATGAGGTGCGCGGGCTCGAGAACATCCCGGAGCGAAGCGGCATCATACTCTGCAAACATCAATCCGCCTGGGAAACTCTGGCTTTGCAAGCCATATTCCCGCCCCTGGTGTTCATTCTGAAGCGCGAATTGCTGCGCATCCCGGTATGGGGTTGGGCCATGGCTACCTTGGAACCGATCGCCATCAACCGGCAGGCGAAATCCGCCGCCATGAAGCAGATCCTGAGGGACGGCGAAAAACGACTGAAAGACGGGCGCTGGGTCGTCATTTTCCCCGAGGGAACTAGGGTCGCGCCCGGACAGAAAGGACGCTACGGGACTAGCGGCGGAATACTCGCTCATCGCGTCGGCTGTCCGGTAGTCCCCGTCGCCCACAATGCCGGCGAATACTGGACACGGCGGGCTTTTCTCAAATTTCCCGGTGTTATCCAGGTGCGCATCGGACCGCCGATCGATGCGACCACGCTGAGCTCCAGCGAAATCAACCACCAAGCGGAACATTGGATCGAAAGCCGAATGGCCGAAATCAGCGGCTTCGGCCCGTACGCGGGGACGTTTCCACCGAGCGGCGCGCCGACGGTATCGCAGTAGTCCCGTTTCGGCTTCCGGGCTGAATTGATAGGTCGGAAATCCCTTGCCGACGAATGCGGTCTGTCCGGTCTCTCCGATGGCAAACGGTCGCGTTAGGGCTTTGTCGGCAAAGGATTGCCGACCTACAACTGGGCTTGGACAAAGGGAAGGCAGCCGTTCCGGGTTCTCGCGTGCTAGGAACCGCGTGCTCTGTAGCGCTGCAAACAAGCCTCGGCTTCATCCAGGTCGTTATGACAGCGGTGCACCCAGTCTTCGCCCCAATAGAAGTTGCAGCTCGTTTCGGCACGCAATAGCCGCCAGAAGGCTTCGTTCAGTTCACCCTGCTCCTCTTCTGTCAAATCCTTGGCTACAGCGGCATTTCGGGCTTGGTGTACCGCCATGCTTACGGCCTGCAATCGCGCCAGAGAATCTTTTTGCGTTTGCGAACCGGTCCATTGCAGAAAATCCCGTCCGTGATGCCAACCGGTATTCCAGGCTCCGGTTCTTACCGTAACTTCACCGTACGCGCCGAACCGGTCCAAATAATCCTTGATAAAAGCCGGTTGAATTAAACTTTTCTTGCGGGCTTCATCCAACAATTCCCGGTAAAACGCACCCCAAAAATTCACCTCGTTGGTCGTGTTCCGGAACCAACCCCCGTTCTCGCCGTCCGTGCAGGTCGTGACCAGCGGTTCGAAATCGCAGCATTGCGTTCGCTGAGCCAGTTCTTTCGCGAACCAAACGTAGTCCATGCCCGATTCCTGAGCGTCCGAAAGCTCCCGGTCGCGTACGATGACGATGATTTCCGACCCGTTATGGCGAGCAATATGGGGACGATAGCGAAGCTCGTGCCATTGCATGGGCGTCACCGGCTCCACGTGCTCGCTGTCGACGATCACATAACGGTAGCCAAATTTCTTGAGCAGCGGAATCAGCTCCATGGAAAATCCCATCTCGGGAGGCCAAAACCCTTGGAACGAATTCCGCCAAAACAGATGGCCGGCAATGGCCTGCCAGCGTGCCAGATGTTCGTCGCGATCCGCCTCGGGGATGAGCGGCAACACCGGGTGGTAATAGCCCGTACCGAGGATGTCGATGATCCGCTCGTTCTGGAGGTGCCAAATCAGCGACCCGCAATCGACGATGCCGTAAACGCGACTCTGGAACTCCGGATTCGACAAGGTTTCGAGGAGCGTCCCGGAAAGCGACAGATGGACCCGCGCGATGTCGTCGTAATCCCATAGGAATCTCGGAATCCGATCGTAGGCATAAAGAATTTCCCGAGCCTCCCAGGGCTGTTCGGAAAGGAGATGGTCCAGATTGCCGGGCGGCTGATGCAGGTTCAATACCAGGGCGTGATGAATGGCAGACATAATCCCTCGATGTGTTCAACTCGATCACGAACTCGTGAGGCTTATTATGCCTTCTGGCGAGTCCGTTTGGGACACGCGGGCGTGGGCGAGTTTCGCTTCAGAATGGCGGGCGAAGTGGGATTAAAGCGCTGCGTTCAAGGATCGGCCGATCTTTCCACTCCATCGACGAACAGCTTCTTGACGGAGCCGTTGGCGATGTATTTCACGACCGAATTCTTCCCTACGGTGCCGTAGGACACGCCGTTCCACGTCAGTCTGCCGTCCTTGACCTCCACGCGATCGCCGTTAATCGAGATGATCCCCTGTTGACCGCTAATCACGGCCTGCGCGTGGGAGCCTCCGAGCGAAACGGAGGAGACCGAACTGGACACGGTTGAACTTGAAACGTTGGCCGCGTAAGCCGCGGTGCCCTGTCCCGTCGAACACATAAGTAGGAGCGATGAAGCGAATGTCAAGAACTGTTCCTTGTTCATAATTCCTCCCGATCAAATAAAAGGTTCCTCATATCCTAACGCCGTCGCTCACGAGGCGCCAATGCGCACATGGTTACTTCGATGCCTTGTGTAAGCGCATCAAATTTTCTTATAATGGGCAGCTCTCATCGCCGGTGTAGCTCAGTCGGTAGAGCAGCACATTCGTAATGTGCGGGTCGTAGGTTCAAATCCTATCACCGGCTCCAACGCCTTTTAGGCGCTGGCGCTCTGTTTTCACTTCCTTCGGTTCATCATCGTCCCCCGGGACTCCATCCCCGGGTAACATGCCGGAGAAGGGCGCCATGGCCATCTGTATCACCATCACCAGCACCAAGGGCGGCGTCGACAAGACCACGCTGACCGCCAATCTCGGCGCCTATCTCGCCGATCCCGGCCAGACCGTCCTCCTCGTCGACGCCGATCCGCAGCCCACCCTCTCCAGCTTTTTTCCGCTCCGACACCGCGCTCCGGGCGGTCTCACCCGGCTGATGGTCGAGGCAGCCTGCGAGGACGTGATCAGCCAGACCACCCTCGACCGCCTCGATCTCGTCTATTCCGACGATCCGGACGGCAAGCTCCGCGACTGGATCCGCGATGCCGTCGACGGGCGGGTGCGTCTCAAGCACCTCCTCGGCCGTCCGCCCTTCGTCCAGTACGATATCATCCTGATCGACACCCAAGGCGCGGTCGGTCCTCTCCAGGACGCCGCGGTCGCCGCCGCCGATATCCTCCTCTCCCCTATTCCGCCGGAAATCCTCTCGGCCCGCGAGTTCGTCCGCGGCACCGTCACCATGCTGGAACGGCTACGGCCCATGGCGTTCCTCGGCGCTCCCATCGGTCCCTTGCGCGGCATCCTCTACCGCCTGGACCGCTCGCGCGATGCCCGGCGGATTGCCGAGGAACTCCGGCGTGAAGCCTATCTGCCGAGCAAGGGAGCCATCACCATCCTCGAGACCGCCATTCCCGCCTCGGTCGTCTATCGCGAGGCCGCCACCTATCGCACCCCGGTGCACCGGTTCGACCGTCGCCGCGGGACCACGCCCTCGGCCCTGGACACCCTCGAGGCCCTGGTCGCGGAGCTGTTTCCGCATCTGAAGACGTCGCCGACCTCATCGGGGGAGTAGACCGTATGGCCAAGCGCACACCCGATGTCCGCGCCTTGTTGCAGGAGGGGTCCTTCGGTCCCCATCGCGACGGGCACCTGCCGCCGGCCGACCCGGTCGCGCCCACGCCGATGATCCTGCCGGTCGCGGCCATCCGGCCTTACGACCGCAACCCGCGCCGTCGGCCCAATCCCAAGTACGAGGACATCTATCACTCGATCAAGGCCAAACCCGGTCTCGCCGACGATCCGCTGACCGTCACCCGGCGGCCCGGCGATGAGCACCTCATCGTCAAGGCCGGCGGCAATACCCGCCTCGAGATCCACCGGACCCTGTGGCAGGACACGGGCGATCCCGTCTATCGGGACCTCTTTTGCCTGTTCGTGCCCTGGGAATCCGAGTCCGAGGTGCTTAGGGCGCACATCGTCGAGAACGAGGCGCGCGGCGAACTGAGCTTCATCGACCTCGCCCACGCCGTGATGGACCTGAAACGCCAGATCGAGACCGAGACCGGCGACACGCTCAACCGCAGCCAGTTCCAGCGGCGCCTGGGCAGCCTCGGCTACGTGATCTCCCGGCGCCAGCTCATCCGCTACGAGTTCGCCACCGAAGTCTTGGAGCCCCTGATCCCGAAGGCGTTCGCGGCGGGACTGGGCGGCTGGCACGTCGACCTGATCCGCGACCTTCACCGCGCCTATCGGCG
>NZ_JBDIVO010000290.1:0-5756 GCF_039794385.1 Methylocaldum sp.
TTGACCAAGGTCAGGCGTTTGTTCTGAGCGGAGCCGATGGCAGTGTCCTCCTGACCCTCGATGATCCCGTGCCTCAGATGCAGGCCGAGTTCGGCCAGGCCGTGGCCGGGGTGGGGGATGTGAACGACGACGGCAGCTCCGATCTACTGGTGGGGGCGCCATCGCAAAATGCTTATCGGGGCCAGGCCTTTATATTCAACGGAGCGGACGGGAGACTGCTGCATACCGTCAACCAGCCCATACCCGATGAACTCGCTTATTTCGGCTTTGCCGTGACCGGGGTGAGCGATATCAACGGCGATGGTATCCCCGACTTCCTGGTGGGAGCGCCTGGGCAATACGTGGGGGGACGTACTAACCAAGGCCAGGCTTTCGCCTTCAGCGGAGCCGACGGGAGTCTGCTTCTGACCCTCGATGACCCGATGCCCCAATCCTTCGCCGAGTTTGGCTCTGCGGTGGCCGGAGTGGGCGATGTGAACCGCGATGGCAAATCCGACCTTCTGGTAGGCGCGCCCGGAGGCGTCACGTGCTGCGACGTGATTCACGGCCATGTCTTCGTCCTCAGCGGGGCCGACGGGAGTCTGCTCCATACTCTTGACGACCCGACGCCTCAAGGCGATGCCCGGTTTGGCTTTGCCGTGGCCGGGGCTGGGGATGTCAACCGCGACGGGATTTCCGACCTCCTGGTGGGGGCGCCCTTCCAGGATGTGGGCAGCCACGCTGACCAGGGCCAAGCCTATATCTTCAGCGGGGCGGATGGGACTCTGCTGCACACCCTCGATAACCCGACGCCTCAGGACGACGCCTACTTTGGCAACGCCGTGGCCAGCGCGGGGGATGTCAACGGCGACGGCAAATCCGACTTCCTGGTAGGCGCGCCCGGACAGAACGTGGCCGGCAACAGCCAACAAGGCCAGGCCTTTGTCTTCAGCGGGGCCGATGGGACCCTCCTTCACACCTTCGATCATACGACGCCCCAAACGAACGCGGAGTTTGGTTCTGCGGTAGCCGGGACGGGTGACGTGAACGGCGATGGCGCACCCGACTTCCTGGTGGGGGCGTTGGGCCAAACGGTGGCCGGCAATGCTTTCCAGGGCCAGGCCGTGCTTTTCGTCAGCGCGCCCGCTTCGCCCGCGTGCTTCGGCGTTCCGGCCACGATCATCGGCACTCCGGGCAACGATGTCTTGCGGGGAACGCCGGGCAACGACGTCATCGTCGGCTTGGCCGGCCACGACGTGATCGACGGCCTCGGCGGGGATGACCTGATCTGCGGCGGCGACGGCAACGATGTGCTGCGCGGAGGCCTGGGTAACGACATGATCGACGGCGGCGAGGGCGACGATATCCTTTGGGGCGGCGCGGGCGATGACCTGATCGAGGGCGGCCCCCATGTCAACGGCGACCGTTGCATTGCCGACCAGCAGGATTCCGTGCGGAACTGCGCGCCCTAGTCGACGATTTTTTACCGATGAGCGGGGCGGAAAATGGATTCTCCGCCTGGCAGCCTCTCCTGGATCGAGGGTGCCGTAAAAGCGTTTCCCCTCCGGGAAGAAATCAGCGACGGGGACGAGCGTCGCGGATCGTCGATTGGGCAAGCTGATTGTCTCTGATGGCAGCCTTTCACGACACCTCGGGCTGGGGAGATTCGGCATGTTCTGATCTGCCGCCTTCTATCGCCGCGTTTCTTTCGAAGCCGGCGTTCAGCGGACCGACCAAGTCCTTCTTCCGACGCCCTGGTCGCCGCTTGGTTTTCCGCGGTGTCTCCTCCCTAGCCGTCGCCTCTTCGATTCCGGCGCTCGAGTAGGTTCTAAGCGGTTGATCCGAACGGTTCCCCATCCAAAAATTCGAGCAAGGTGCGCGCTTCCTCAGCCACTTCAGCATTGCCCGTCATTTGGGCGCGCACGATGGCGCCGTCGATGATCAGCAGAGCCAGTTCCGCCGCGTCGTTTGCCGAGCGTCCCGGCCGCTCCGGGATCATCGTTCGGACGAAATCCCGCAGTTCCCGCTTGTGATCCGCCGCGATCCGGCGTTCTTCCGCCGAATCCTCGCTCAGTTCCGCGACCGTATTGATGAACGCACAGCCTCGGAAGTCGGGATCCGAGAACCATTCCTTCAGGGCATCCGCGATGATGCCGAGGCCTGGCGAAGTTTGGGATTCGGCCAATTCCCGCACGCGCCGGGTAAACCAATCCATCCAGAATCGATGGCGCCGTTCGAGAAACGCGATCACCAGGTCTTTTTTGGACGGGAAGTGGCGGTAGAACGACATCTTGGCGACGCCCGATTCGGCGATGATGCGATCGACGCCCACGGCGCGGATGCCGTATTGGTAGAACAGCCGTTGCGCGGTTTCCAGGATGCGGTCGCGTGCCGAGGACGTAATAGGCGTGGCGTCTTGAGTCATAAGAGGTTTTGAAAGCGTTTACGGGATTATTGACAGAATGGTCTGTCTCATCAATGCTGTAGACAGATCTGTCTACATGGCGGATTGCTCCTCGACCAGCACAAGGAAACGACCATGAGTTACACGTTTAAACCCGGTTTCCGATTAGGCATTTACATCTGCAAGGATCTGGAAATCGTCGACTTCGCAGCGCCCTATGGCGTATTCTCGGTCGCCCGGCGATTCGATCCCGAGCTGGAGGCTTTCTTCATCGCCGAGTCCTTGCGTCCGGTGCAGGCGCAGGCCGGCTTTACGGTGCTGCCCAACTATTCCTTTGCGGACCGGCCCGACATGGACGCCTTCCTGATCCCGGGCGGTTTCGGCACGCGGCAGGAAATCAACAACGGGCATCTGCACGAGTTCATCCGCGGCTTGCCCGAGAGAACCCTGCTGGTTTCGGTATGCACCGGTTCCTGGATTTACGCCAAGATGGGGCTGTTGGACGGAAAAGCGGCGACCAACCGCAAGGAGCCCGATCGCGTGGAACAATCCCCGTCGGGCAAAGTGCCCATCGACCGCCTGGCCGAGCTGGCCCCGGCCTGCCGCATCAGCCGGGCGCGGGTGGTCGACGCCGGACGGATCGTTACCGGCGGCGGCATCAGTTCGGGCATGGAAGTCGGATTTCACCTGCTGCGCCGGGCCGGGTACGGCGAAGATTTCATCGCGGAGGTGGCTCGGGTCATGGAATACAGCAAGGCTTACGATGTGTACGCGACGGACATCGAGTATGACGATTCCCATGCGTCATCTTGATTGAAATTTGTATAAAAACGATTGACCGGAGGAGAAGAAATGGCAGCTGCCAGCGAGAAGAAAACCGTATTCGGCGCGTGTCCGCACGATTGCCCGGACACCTGCGCGATGCTCTACGAAGTCGAAAACGACCGGCTGGTCAATGTGCGCGGCAATCCCGATCATCCGCTAACGCGGGGCGGCCTTTGCACCAAGCTCAAGGATTTCCACGACCATCACTACAATCCGGAGCGCGTGCTGTATCCCTCGCGCCGCGTGGGGCCGAAAGGCTCGCGCCGGTTCGAGCGGATTTCCTGGGACGAGGCGCTGGACGAGATCAAGACCCGCTGGACTGCCATCATCGACGAGTACGGCGCGGAAGCGATTCTTCCCTACAACTACCTGGGCAACCAGGGCACTCTTCAGGGCCTGACCGTCGGCGATGCGTTTTTCAACAAGCTGGGCGCGAGCGTGCTGGAAAAAACCTTCTGCGCGAGCGGTTCGTCCACCGCCTGGCTGCTCACGGTCGGCCCCACCGGAGGCGTCGATCCGGAAAGCTTCGCCCAGTCGAAATACATCATCATCTGGGCCTGCAATTCGGTCAGCACCAACCTGCATCACTGGCATATCGTCCACGACGCGCGGAAAAACGGCGCCAAGGTGGTGGTGATCGACGCCTACAAATCCCGCACCGCCAAGCAGGCCGACTGGCATCTGGCCCCGAAGCCCGGCACCGACGGCGCCCTGGCCATGGCGATGATTCATCAGATCATTGCCGAAGATTTGCTGGATCGCGACTATATCGCCCAATACACGATCGGATTCGAGGATCTGAAGGAGAGGGCGGCGCGCTACACGCCCGAGTACGCAGCCGAAATCACCGGCATTCCCGCCGACGACATCCGGAAGTTGAGCCGCGAATATGCCACGACCCAGCCCGCGGCGATTCGCATAGGCGTCGCGCTGGAGCGTCATCACGGAGGCGGGCAGACCATCCGCGCGGTGTGCTGTCTGCCGGCCTTGACCGGGGCCTGGCGACACGTGGGCGGCGGCTTGCTACAAATGCCGGTCTGGGAATTTCCGATTCACTGGGATCGGGTGTGCCGGCCGGAATGGATCAAGCCGGGGACCCGCGTGATCAACATCCTGAAGCTGGGCGACGCGCTGACAGGGCGCATGCCGCTCGCGCCGCCGGTCAAGTCCCTGATGGTCTACAACGCCAACCCGGTGTCGCAGGCGCCGGAAACCAACAGGATCGTCGAGGGCCTGAAGCGCGAGGATTTGTTCACGGTGGTCAGCGAGCACTTCATCACCGACACCGCCGCCTACGCGGATTTGGTCCTGCCCGCCGCGATGGCGGGGGAAATGGACGACATCATGTGGTCCTGGGGCCACCTCTATTTGACCCTCAACCAGAAAGCCGTCCCGGCCTCGGGCGAAGCCGTACCCAACACCGAATTGTTCCGGCGCCTGGCAAAAGTCATGGGATTCGACGACGAACAGTTCACGCGCAGCGATCGCGAGATGATCGAACACTACGTCGACTGGAATGCGCCGCAGCTTCGGGACATCGACCTGGCTTATCTGGAGCGGCGCGGTTACGCCCATATCCGAGGCGGCAAACCGGAAACCTCGGCGCCGCACGCCGAGGGCAACTTCCCGACGCCCTCGGGAAAGTGCGAGTTCAAGGCCTCGGGCGCCGCGCAGGGCAATTTCGTCGGCGCCGTTTTCCGACAGATGTACGAAAGCGGCCAAGGCGCGGAACCGATCGACGACTTGCCCGATTACGTGCTCTGCCGCGAGCGGCCGGAGAGCGATCCCGAGCGGGCGAAACGGTTTCCGCTGAATATCCTTTCGCCCAAAAGCCACGGCTTTTTGAACTCCTGTTACGCGAACGAAGAGCACAAGATTCGCGCCCAGGGCGAGCAATTCGTGCTCATCAACCCGGCCGACGCCGAACCGCGCGGCATTCGCGAAGGGGATAATGTGAAGGTATTCAACGACCGCGGCGAATTCGAAGCCGACGCGCGGGTTACCGAGGATACTCCGCCGGGCGTGGTGGTCGCGACTCTCGGATACTGGCGGAGCCGCAATCGCACCGACGGCTCGGTCAATGTGATCAGTTCGGCCGCCTACTGCAACTTCGGTCATGCGCCGACGTTCTCGGACAATCTGGTCGAGGTGTGGCGGGCGGATGTCCGGCTCCAATAGCGAGCAGGATCCACGTCCGGATCATCACGCGCTCATTCTCGTTAACGGCCGCCGGGGCAGGTCGTTGACCGAGCATGGTCGACCTGTTGCTAAGTACATTCCGCAAATATTTGCGGAATCTCGACAGATTGGCTTGATTGGCGGGGTTGTCCTGCAGGTTGCCTATGCCGCAAGACATTCCCTGAATGTACTTAGAGCGTTTTCCATCCCGGTGTACGGATTCGTTCCAGGAGGGGAGAGCGTAGGTCGGCAATCCTTTGCCGACGAAGACGCTCGGCCGGGACGTGGCGTCGGGAAAGGATTCCCGACCTACAGGGTGCTACAGTCGTAGGTCGGTAACCCTTTGCCGACGGGCTTTGTGTCGGAAATC
>NZ_JBDIVO010000291.1:0-5727 GCF_039794385.1 Methylocaldum sp.
CGATCTCAGATAACGGGGTAAAACTCAGCAGCTCCATGTAACGCCACATCAAATCGTCGGATATCGACATCAGCTTTCCGAACATTTCATCAGATGGCTCGGCAATTCCGACGTAGTTGCCCAGCGACTTCGACATTTTCTGCACGCCGTCCAATCCTTCTAGGATCGGCATCGTGATAACGACTTGAGGATTCAGCCCGAACGCCTCCTGCAATTGGCGTCCGACTAACAGATTGAATTTTTGATCCGTCCCACCCAATTCGACATCAGCCTTCATAGCGACCGAATCGTACCCCTGAATGAGCGGATAGAGAAATTCATGGATCGCTATCGGCTGTCCGCTCTTATATCTATTGTTGAAGTCATCCCTCTCCAGCATTCGTGCGACAGTGTGTTTAGCGGCCAACTGAATCAACTCCGCCGAGGTCATGGCGTTCATCCAACTGGAATTGAACATAACCAGGGTCTTTTCGGGGTGCAAAATTTTATAAATTTGCTCCTCGTACGTCCGGGCGTTCTCGATAACCTGGTCGCGGGTCAAGGGTTTCCGGGTAGCATTTTTTCCGGTGGGATCGCCGATCATTCCGGTAAAGTCGCCGATGAGGAATATGGCCTCATGCCCCAGATCCTGAAACTGCTTCAACTTGTTCAAAAGGACCGTGTGCCCGAGATGCAGATCCGGTGCCGTGGGATCGAAGCCGGCTTTTACGCGCAGAGGGCGCCTTTCGCCCAATTTCTTGATTAGTTCATCTTCTCTGATGATCTCCGCCGTGCCTCGTCCAATCAATGCTAATGCTTCGTCGACAGACATAGAGAAACCCTGTTGATCGTTTTGGATAAAAAACCACGAATTGTAAAACAGCGGGCAGATTTACGTCGCTCAGAATTGGTTTGAAGTGTGCACAAGCGGGATCGATGCTTCGCTTGCGGATGTCAATGAAACCCGCTCATCGTCCGTGCGATTTGGAGCATTTTTCATTAGACTTGTCGAAGTATGGGTGATTCTATACCAGTGCCAGCAACCGCCTAACAAATACAATCGATCGAGCATACAACGTTTAGGACCTTCGCCAGCAGGTAGATAGATAATTTGACCAACCTGATTCTCTACCTCGCGCCATGACTCAAGTTCACTTTATTAGCCGCTATCTCGTCATTCCGGCGGTTTTGACGCTTCTCGTTCTGCTCGCATTGAGCATAGAAACCAAGCCATTGGTGCCGCCGAACCAAGATCCCACCTACGAGTATCTGGCCAGAACTCGTCAACTGCTCAGCACGACGGTTCAGCTCACGCAGACTGACAATCCTGAGCGATTGATCGTTCTGACGGCCAACGATCTGACCGCCGCCGCTAACTTCGCTCTACTTAAAAAGAAATTCGAAGGCCATGCCAATTGCACGATCAGAAAAAACCGATTGAAACTCATTGCAACCATTCGATTGCCGACAAATTTGATTCCGCTTTTTCTCAATTTCAGAGTCATCGCCGATGACGCCGAACCGCATGCGGTCATCAAGCAGGTCAAACTCGGCCGTTTGGCCATGCCCAGAGTGGTGGTCAAATGGCTATTGAACGGTTTCTTGAACTTTACGCCGCTATTTCGATATAGCCAGGTCGGTCATCAATTGGTCAAGGAAATCCGCATTGTCGATGGGCAGCTACAGGTGGCTGTCAACTGGAACCGCGACGCATTGAGCCAGGCAAAGGGGTTAATAACGGATTTGGCCGATAAAGAGCGATTATTGGTTTACAACGACAAGCTCGCCGAAACCATCAATCAATCACAACTGAAGCGATTCATACGACTCGGCTCTTTGATGCAACAACTATTCGCCTTGGCCAAGAGCAGATCGGAAGGTAACGGCGACCCTATCGCGGAAAACCGCGCGCTTATCTTAGTTTTGAGCGCATACGTTAACGGTAAAAACATCGTTCAGTGGCTTCCGTTAAATCACCAACCGGTAATTCCTTCCCGGCGCGAGGTTCTCCTTAACCGTCGCACGGATACCGCCCAACACTTCATGGCGTCAGCGGCTTTGGCGATGTCCGGTCACAGTACCTTGGCGAACATGATCGGCCTCGCCAAAGAAATGAATGATACCCACAGTGGCAGCGGTTTCAGTTTCACCGATTTAGCCGCCGATCATGCCGGCACACTGTTCGGCAAGACCGCAGTACGCTCGGAAGAAAAGGCACGCAGAGTACAGAATATTCTGAGCCAGAGTGCCGACGAATCTTTGTTTATGCCGAACATCAAAGACTTGCCGGAAAATTTGAGTCCCGCCGATTTCGCGCAACGTTTCAAGGACATCCAAAGTCCCGAATTCAATGCGTTGAAACAGCAGATCGAAGAGCGAATCCTGGCTTGCAGTCTCTATCAGCCGTAATCCCCCTAAGGCGCCGTAGACGAAATAATTATCCCTGTCGTGAATATAGCGATGTCCGGCGCGCGCAAATAAAAAAGCCAGCTCGAAACGAGCTGGCTTTTTGCGAAACGCCGACCGTTGCGGTTATTCGTAATTGAACGTCTTGTCCGCATAGCTCGGCAGGCGCGGCATTTCCTGTTTCGGGAACTCGCCGGTCAGAGCATTGAGGAAAGCTACAAGATCCCCGGTTTGCTCCGGCGTCAGATCTTTGTTCAACTGAAGCTTGGCCATGACTTTAACGGCGTCCTCCAAGTTCTTGACTTTGCCGTTGTGGAAGTAAGGCGCGGTCAAGGCGGCGTTGCGCAGCGTCGGCACCTTATACATGTGCTTGTCGGCTTCGTTCTTGGTCACGTCGTAACGGCCCAAATCCTTGGAAAAATCGTATTGGGCCTCGAGATAACCATTCTGATAAGTGGGAAACTTCATGAAGAAACCCGTGCCCTCAGGCAATTGCGGGCCATTGAAAGCGGGCCCCGAATGACAGCTGCTGCAACCGACTTCGGCAAAAGTATTCATGCCCCGCACCTGCTGCGCGGTCATGGCATTCTTATCGCCGTTGACGTATCGGTCATAAGCGCTGTTCGGCGTAATCAGCGTCCGCTCGTAGGCGGCGATCGCCTTGGCGGCGTTATCGGCGGTAACGGAATCGGCACCACCGAAAGCAGCGGAAAACGCCTGTACATAACCCGGAATGGATTTCAAGCGAGCAACCACGTCGTCCCAGCTTTTCATGCCCATTTCGATCGGATTGGTAACCGGCCCCTTGGCTTGCGCTTCGAGGCTCGGTGCCCGCCCATCCCAGAATTGCACCGAATTGAAGGCAGAGTTCCAAACGGTCGGGGCGCTGCGCCCACCCACCTGTCCGCGCACGCCTACGGAGCCGCCGCGGTTATCCTCGCCGCCGCCCATCACATTGTGGCAAGAACTGCATGACACCGTGCCGCTAGAGGACAAACGGGGGTCGTGATAGAGCATTTTGCCCAATTCGACTTTAGCGGGCGTGCTCGGATTATCCGCGGGCTCCGGCGCCTTGCCCGGCAAAGCTTGCCACTCGACCGCCGCAGCAGTCATCGACGCCCCTGCCAGTGCCAGAGCACTGATTAGTAGATTCAGCTTAAACATAGAATGCTGCTCCTCTCTTCTATTTATTGGGTTCTTCGGCGACGGAAAGGCCGTCGCATCGTTCTATGGAGATAGGGGAAAACCCTTATATTGAATTACTTTGACAATTGCAACCGGAAGCACGGAACCGCACGAGCGCGAAGGCTCGAACCTTCGGAACGGTAAGAAACGGACGAGGCGGGAAATATCGCCGAGGGTTTCGCTACGCGGATCGCTTAGGCCGAAAGAAGACGGGTAGGGTAGGGTAGGGTACGATCCGCGGCAACCAACCAGAGCATTTTCGTACCTACCCTGCGGGAACTCGCGAGTAGGTCGGCAATCCTTTGCCGACGAACCCATCGGCCCGGCGGCGCCGTCGGCAAAGGATTGCCGACCTACGAATACTTGAGTCGATTTACCCTGGCCGATGGCGCCAACGACTTCCGCCAAGCCTGTTATGCCGTATGAGCGAGATAAAAACGCACTAGTCGTGCAGCATCCCCTGGCGGACCACGAGATCCGCAACGCTCTCCAGTCCCTCGCCCGTCTTGAGATTGGTGAAGACGAATGGCCGCTCGCCGCGCATCCTCTTGGCGTCGCGCTCCATAACGTCCAAAGAAGCCCCAACATAGGGCGCGAGATCGATCTTGTTAATGACCAGGAGATCCGAGCGGGTAATGCCCGGCCCGCCCTTACGAGGAATCTTGTCCCCGGCGGCCACGTCGATGACATAAATGGTGAGATCGGCCAATTCCGGACTGAAGGTGGCGCTCAGATTGTCGCCGCCGCTTTCGACCAGCACGAAATCCAGCTCCGGGAAGCGATGGCATAGATCATCCACCGCTGCGAGGTTCATCGAAGCGTCCTCCCGGATCGCCGTATGGGGGCAGCCGCCGGTTTCCACGCCCAGAATGCGCTCTTCGGGCAACGCCTGGCTGCGGATCAGGAATTGCTGGTCTTCCCTCGTGTAGATGTCGTTGGTCACCACGCCAATCTCATAGCGCTCCCGCATCAGCTTGCACAAGGCGTCCACCAGCGCGGTCTTGCCCGAACCCACCGGACCGCCGACGCCCACTCTCAATACGTGCCGATATTGATCAGTCATTTCGTTGCTCTTATGAACGGAATAATCGCGAGTACTGCACCTCGTGACGGCTGCTGGCTAGAGCCAGGCCGAAGGCACTCCCGCCGATCTCGTCATCGCTCAGATCGAGCGCTGCCTTCACTCGCTCCGGAAGATGTTCCGCCAGTTGGCTTAGCAGCCGCTGTCCCGCCGCCTGGCCCAAGGGCACGAGCTTGACCGCGCACAAAACCTGGTTTTCCAGCCAACTCCAAAGGTAACCCAGCAATGCTTCGAACTTCGGGATCTTCCAGCTTACCGCCGCCAAGCTGAAACCCGTGGCGAGAGTGGCGGACGGGTGCCGTATCCAGGCCTCTGCCCTCTCGACGCTCAAGCCGACGAGAAGTCTCACCAAGGCCTGTCCACTCTGCCGGTCCTCCGCCCGCAACTCGCTCGTCTCTCGGCAGGCCAGAAGATGGATGCTCCAGCGCTCGACCGAGGCCACATCGCCTTCAGCCCAGGCATCGTAGAGGCGCGACAGACACGGCAAATCGGTTCTGGTTTGACAGCGTTCGAGAATGCCGGCAATCCACTCGCCCGCCTGCCGCTCATTTCCGATCCAACCGTCCTCTACCGCGCGCTCCAGGCCTTGCGAATAGCTGTACATGCCGATGGGCAGCGCCGGACTGACCAGTTGCAGCAGTCTCACCAGCCCCAGATCAGTGATCATGGTTGTGAGCCCCATGATAAGCCCCACGTTCCGGTTCGAAAGGCATCAACGCATGCTCGATCGTGAGCCCCAATCCTCGCACCATGTCGTCCAAGACGTGATCCCGCAGATAACGCAGTTCCCCACTATCGATTTGTAAAGCGACATGCCGGTTGCCCAAGTGGTAACAGGCGCGTGCGAACAATAGGGCATCGGCGGTCCGTACCACCGATACCGGCTCCGCCGCCGCGCGCACCAACACCACGCGGCCATCATCGGCTAGCAAACGGTCGCCGTCGCGAAGAACGGTACCGCGAGGGAGAAAAACGCCTGCTTCGGCCCCGCTGTCCAGGCGTACCAGCAAACGGGATTTCTGGCGAGCCTCGTAAAGCAGGGTCAGGGTGTCGTGATGCTCCGCTCCCGGCGGGGC
>NZ_JBDIVO010000292.1:0-5694 GCF_039794385.1 Methylocaldum sp.
CGTGGCGGCAATTCGAGCTGGGTGCTGTAAAGAATTTCCGGGACCACGGCCTGGTAGCTCCAGGATTCCTGTTTTTTGTCGAAAAGATCCGCCATCGGCGCGGTCAGACCGTCGTTGATGCCCAGCGGCGGAAGGCCCAGAACTTCTTCGATCGTTCGGATCATGCTGACCGTCGTGTAGCGGGTGGATACCAGCGCACCCTGCTTGACGTAAGGACCCACGACATAGGCGATGCTGCGGTGCGCATCCACGTGGTCGCCACCGTTCTGCGCATCGTCCTCGATGACGAAAACCAGCGTATCGTCCTTGAAGCGGCTCTTCGCGACTTTCTCCACCAGCCGGCCCACCGCGTAATCGTTGTCCGCCATCTGGGTTTCCACCGTATTCACGCCGAACCGGGCGGTAGCGAAATTGCCGAAGTGGTCGTGGGGCAACCGGACTAAAGAGAGATTGGGAAGCTGGCCACTCTCGACGTAATGGTCGAACTCCCGCTCCCATTCCTTAAACAGGTAAAAGTCCGAGTTGTTCTGATCGTAACCTCTGAAATATTCGTCGGTGTACGGTTTCAATGCCTGCTTCAGAGCCACCGCCTGTTTGACGCCTTGCCCGAAGGGTTTGTCGACCACCGGGGCACCGGGGAGGTTGGTCACGTAGAACCCGTAGTTCCGTATCGTCAAGCCGGCGCGCAGGGCGGCATCCCACAAATAACCGGTGCCCGCTTCGCCATCCCGTGAGTCCGGGGCCGCCACGTCGGCGCTGCCGGCGAGCATATCGGGATCGGTCAATCCGGATGCCTGTCGTTCCTCCGGCGTGAACGACACCGGGAAGTTGCGGTTGGCCCCTTCCCAGTCGTAGCTCAGGCCGCGCCCGGCGTAGTTGGGCGGCTGGGTCTTCTCGGTGAAGTCCGTAGTCCGCGCCGCCGTGGTCCAGTTCCAGCCGACGCCCGAGGTTTCGCCGCTGTCGTAGAAATTGTCGAGCGTCACGAACTGGCGGGCCAGCCGGTTGTGGTTGGGACTGTAGGGAGACAGGATTGCAAGGCCAGGGTTGCCGTTGCCTTTTTCCAGATCGCCATGGATCTGGTCATAGGTGCGGTTCTCCTTGACCACATAAATGACGTGTTTGATCCGGCTGCGCAGGAAGGCCATGGTGTCTTCCCATCTGGCGTGCTCGTGAACGGTGGGGAAGTCGTTGTTGTAGGCGACCTGCCAGGTGAGCCGTGCCAGATCCTTGCCCTCCGGAACGGGCAGCGTTAGAAAGCCCGCTTTCTCCAGTTGCCAGACGTACTGGTTGGCGGCGTTGCAGGCGCCAAGAGAACCCGGCGCGGTGGAGAGCGTGTTGCGGCAGGCCTGGGTGTTTGGTCCGGCGACCCCTTTGCCGTTCACCACGTAGAGCGTGCTGCCGTCCGGTTTCACGCCGACCGCATTCGGATACCATCCGGTGGGGATGAGACCGATTAGCCGGCTCTTCTTATCCCCAGCATCGTCGCTGTCCTCCGCCTTAGTTGTTTTCTCTGCTCCGCCGCCTTCGAGCTGGATAACGGCCACCGAGTTGGTGCCGCCGTTCGTGACGAACAAGGTTTTTTCATCCGGCGAAAGCGCAACGTTGTTGGGATTTGCGCCCTTGAATCTTTTCGCTTTGGGGAAAACCTGCTCGGGTGCGGTGGTCAGGATCTCCTCGATGATCCGATCTTCGACGGTATCGATGATCAGCACCGTATCGCTGTTGTCGCTGGCGACGTAGAGCCGGTCCTGGGCTTTGTTCAACGTCATCTTGCTGGGCTGCCCCTGGGTCTTGATGCGTCCGCGCACGGCCATTGTGCTGTCGTCCACGTCGAGAACGACCAGTTCGCGATCGCGCTGGGACGAAACATAGGCCTTCTCATTTCCCTTGAAAGACACCGCCAGGGGATAAGTTCCGCCCGGGGTGCCGGCTCGGGAAGGATCAGTCTTGCCGGGGCGAAGATCCAGCTCGCCGATCTTGGTGCGCGTGCTCAGGTCGACCAGACTCACGGAATCGTTTTCATAATTGGCCACCAGCAACCGGTCGCCCTTGGCGTTGACGGATAAGCCCGCAGCCATCGGCCGAATATTCAGACCAGCACCCTGGTTGGCGTGTCCCAGCGGAATTTCCGCGGCCTCGGACCACTGCCCCGCATTCCGCGTGTACACGCGAACCGTATCGTCCACACCACCGGACACATAAAACTCGTGTCCGCCGGGATTCCAGGCCAAACCGTTGAAGGTGTTCGGCACCAGGATCGCCTGTTTCTGAACCGGTGCGAGCCCGGTTATGTCGAAGACGAACACATATTCCATGGATTCTTTTGCCACTCGGGATCCGGTGGAGCTGTTATTGCGGTTATAGCCGCTGGTCAGGATCAGCAGAGTGCTGCCGTCGGGGCTGACGGTCGTATCGACGGCGTGATCGGCCAGGAAATCGGGACGTGTGGGTAGGCCGGGATTGAGCGGCTGAAAGAGGGCATGAGGGGCGGCATCCGGTGTGATGCGCTTGCCGGTCGGCAGGAACTCTCCCTCGGTAAGGACAATACCGGCACGAGTGGAAGTACTCGCGTCGTCATTGCGGCCCCATGCAAGGGTCGATGTCCCGAGTGACAGTATCAATTCAATAGAAATAATCGCGGCAGTTCTTCTTTGCCATAGGCCATTCATATCTAGTCTCCGTCGGGTTGATCACAAGAAACGTGTGGCGCACGGTGAAGGTCGCGCTGGATCATAGGCGTACCACGTTTCAATCTGCTTACCGATGCGTGACAAAATGGAGGCCGTTCTGTGACATAACAGCATGGGCAACGAGAGAACGGCCGGAAATTGCGGGCCACTGAACCGCCCCGGGATTTCCGGAGACTCCGTTTCTCGAGAGGATGGAGTCATGAAAAAGTCATCGAAATTTTCACCAGAGACCTAAGAGCGGGCGGTCCGCCTAGTCCTTGAACATCAAGGGGAGTATGAATCGCAGTGGGCGGCCATCTGCTCGATCGCGGGCAAGAGGAGCGGCGCCGCGGAAACGTTGCGCAAGTGGGTGCGTCGGACGGAACGCGACTCCGGGCAAGAGGGCGCGTGTGCGGTTCGGAGCACGATCGGCTCAAGGCATTGGAGCGGGAAAACCGCGAGCTTAAACGGGCCAACGAGATTCTGCGTAAGGCGGCGGCTTTTTTCGCTTAAGGAGCTCGACCGCCGACTGAAATGAGGGTGGCGTTCATCGACAAACACCGGGTCGCCTATGGGGTCGAGCCGATCCGCGCCCTGTTGCCGATCGCCCCATCGACCTACCACGAGCACAAGACGCGACAGGTGGACCCAGCCCGGTTGCCGCCACGGGCGCAGCGTGACATCAAGCTCTCGAGGGAAATCCGCCGGGTATACGAGGAGAACTTCCAGGTCTACGGCGCCCGTAAAGTCTGGCGACAACTCAAGCGCGAAGGCATTCGGGTGGCCCGCTGCACGGTCGAGCGCCTGATGCGCGCCCCGGGCTATACAAAACCGAGGTCCTCCATCGCCGGGGGCCTTGGCGACACCTCGATGCGGTCGAGTACGCTACCCTGGAATGGGTGGATTGGTTCAATCACCGTCGGTTGCTGGAGCCGATCGGCCATGGGCCTCCGGCGGAGTTGGAACAGGCGTATTATCGCCAATAGGCCGAGTCGGTCATCGCGGCCTGACTCAACATTAACTGTCTCCGGGAAAACCGGGGCGGTTCATTCCGGAACGGCGCACCAGAATGAAACCCGTCAGTCCCGAGGATGTGCAAGCAGCCCGCGATGAGTTGCGGGACACGTCGGAGCCGGTACAGTCTTATTCGACCACCTGGTGAGAGGCACTACCTCGAGTGGTTAACTCTTCGAGCTGGCGGCACCAAACTTCAAGGGCAGCCCGCTTTTCTGCAACGTAGTCGTATCGATCATAGTGCTTCGCCGAAATATCATTCAATGCATGATTCTGAATTCGGTCCCGCACCAGTTTATCGATCCCCAATTCGCCCATCCGCGTCTTTACGGTACGTCGCAGATCCTTCGGGGTCCAGGGCAGCATCTTGGTTTCCTCACAAAAGTCCTGCACGGCATGCGGTAAAGTGGACTCGTTCCAAGGCTTCACAGATAACGGATTGTGGCGACCGGGAAACAACCATTTGCTTTCAGGGTAGATGCTGCGCAAGTCATTCAGAATATCTAGGGCGAGTCGGGTGAGCGGAATGAGATGATCACGTTTATTTTTCACACGAGCAGCAGGAAGCAGCCATAGACCGGCATCAAGGTCGAATTCCGACCAGGCAGCGCGGGTTACTTCGCCTGACCGTTGTCCACCGGTGGCCAACAATAGACGAATCGCCAAGCGATAAGGCAAATGGAAGCCGTCCGTGTTCCAAATCGTCCGGATCTCTTCCCAGGATAGAGCGTCGTACAGGGTAAGTGCCCAAGCGAAGAAAACGTCTGCGCCCGTGAAGTGTGTATTGATAAAAGAACGTTTTGACGCCGGCGGCGGTAACTTGGACACCGAAACTGGGATCACTGCCTCCCTCGTAGCGCCGATAATTAACACCTGTGACTGCCAGGCCCTTGATATTTTTATCCGAAAACGCAGCCATTTGACCTCATCCGTAGCGCATGGCGTTAGTCGCCTTGTAATTCTCCTGAAGCGATCGACGTTTACACATCGGGACTCATCCAGTTCTCTGCACGACCGAATGCAACAGGCGTTCTCTGGTAAAGAGCCTGGTCTTCAAGTAAACGGCGTTTTGAAAGCCGAATTACCGTGGATGCCGTGGCCTCACCTTATTCATACGCCTCAGCTCGACCGGCGAGGTCCGGCCTTTTGACGATACCTTGTCGTAAATCTCATCGAAGGCCAGCTTGCAATACGGCAGCTGCTCCCGCAGTCTGTCGTAGTCTTTGTGATCGAACATGGTTCTAAAATTCTCTCGGCTCAGGGTCGTTCTGGCGTACAGCGCCTGATAACCCCGATGGTCCAGGACGAACTTTTCGAGCGAGGGCAAGGCGGAGGCGTTGTTGAAATTGTCCTTTTTCGGTGTGCCATACGCGCCGATGTCGACATAAAGCTCACCCAGAATGTCACCCTCGCCTCGGAAGGAATGTATGAACCCGAGCTTCCGCTCGTTCTCGTAGACCGCCATGGGCGAAAGCCACAATGGATAGAGTTCGAAATGATCGTCGAAATATTGAATGGATTTGGCCAAGTATCGGATCGGCATCAACATATCCTGAACGACGTGATGCTTTTCCCGAAGCCTTCGGGTCGTTTCCGTTTCCGTATACTTCAATAGCTCGATCCGCGGCGGCAGCGCCCATCCCAATAGCCATCTGAAAAGCGGATGATTGCCGAAGGGAATGATTTCTTCCATCGCCCAAAAGTAGCTTCGAGTATGTCGATGAAAATAATCCCTGAGCGGTACGTACTCGAACCCTTCTTTTCGTTCCGTGAGGTAGGTTTGTGCGTGCTTGTAGAACCATGGCTTATACCATCGTCCGATGGCGTTCAACGGTCCGTCGGCCCCCTTCTCGTCGGTCATCATGCCGCACAGGATGACTGCGGTGTCGCGACTGTAGACCAACCCTTCCACGAAGTCATTTTTCTCCTTATTCCTGCTCTCCGCTTCGAAAACGTCGACCATATCGTCGAGTGAGTAAACGGGACGATAGTGAAGCCGGACGTATTTTTT
>NZ_JBDIVO010000293.1:0-5678 GCF_039794385.1 Methylocaldum sp.
GACGGGGGAAACCGTCTCGACGGACTTTCCGAAGACAGGAGGGGGCGCTCAGGAAATCCATTATCCCGACGGCCAGTCCGACGCCTTCGTGGCGCTCCTGACCAGCGATTTGACCTCGCTCGCGCAGGCCACCTACCTCGGGGGGCTTGGTCAGGACATCGCGCACGCCATAGCCGTTTCAGGGCCGGACGTCTTCGTGGGGGGAGAGACCACTGCCTCGAGTTTCCCCGGAACGCTGGGAGGGCACACACCGACGTTCGGAGGGGCCACGGACGGCTTCGTGGCTCGCCTCAACTCCAGCCTGGCGAGCGTGATCCAGGCGAGCTTTGTGGGAGCCGGCGGCTTCGATCGGGTGCTCGCGCTGGGTATCGGCGGCTCGTTCTTCGGACCGGTCGTCAATGTGGCGGGGTCGTTCGATACGGGCACGTTCGGCGGCCCCCATGCCTTTCTGTGGGTCCTCGGGTACGACCTGAAGGCCTTCGCCGAAACATTCCCGACCGCGGACCCGGCGGTCCTCCAGAACTCGGTCTTCTTCTCCTTTGGATCGTCCGACGTCGCGACCGCCCTCGCCGTTCCGCCGTCCATCTCGGGGTTCAATGTCTATCTGGCGGGCGAGATCCCACCGAGCAACGCAGACCAGATGGGAGCCGCTCAGCCGAGGTACGGCGGTGGCGCCAGCGATGGCTTCGCCGACAAACTCGTCCTCGTCAGCGACTACTCCTTCTCGCCCCTTCCTACGATCAACGTCACCCAAGGCGGACAGGGCCTGGCGACGGTGACGGTGAATTCGCTGAACGGGTTCACGGGAGAGGCCGTGAAGCTCGGGATCTTCGCCCAGCCGACCGGAGGGGCGCTGCCGGCCGGCTTCACGGCGCCCGGTTTCCCCCAGGACATCGGCTCCCTCCCGCCCAATGGGTCCTTCTCTTTCACGCTCACCATCGGTGTCGCGTCCACCGTCACGCCCGGCACGTACACGCTGTGGATCGTCGGGTTTCCGGGGACCTCGGTCGCGCACGCGGCCCCCGTGACCGTGAACGTCGTCACTACGATCCCCAGCACCATGCAGACGATCAGCCCGCTCCAGGAGAGGAACTCGGGACGATCGGCAGCTTGGGGAGCGCCGACTCCCTGACATCCAAGCTCACAGCGGCTCAAGACCTGGCCGACGCAGGCCGCGCCGGTGCGGCCATCGAGGAGAGCATGCAAAACCAGGGGGAGTGCGCGGCCTGTTGCAGGTCTTCTGCGGCGGGGACGGTTCGAAGCGGCGGAAGAAATTGATTTTTGGTGCGCTCAAGCGGCATTTTGGAGAGATATTTCAGGAGCTCGCCGGGCACAAGGAATCGAAAATTGTTGAAGGTCACCTGATGGGCGACCACGTTCATATGTGTATCAGCATTCCGCCGAAGTATGCGGTTTCGAACGTGGTGGGCTACATCAAGGGTAAGCGTGCGATCCAAATCGCCAGGAAGTTCGGCGGTCGGCAGAGGAACTTCACCGGCGGGAGTCGATTTGGATGCGTGAAGCGCCCAGCGGGCGAGCGCCGGGGAGGATGCGAAATCAGCAGACAACCCGGCGGCGCGCTGATCCTGCGCGTCATACAGGAGAATTCAGCACGCACGAAAATGTACCGTAGACCAGAATATGCGTCGGCGAATCATATGGGCACAGTGCGTGCCAATCGACACCCGGCCGATTGGTCCGGCGGCTGCGCGTCTCATCATCCGTCATACCACCATTCCAAGCCCTGACGCCTTAACCGCTCTCGCTCGGCTTCGTCGAGCTCGGTCCATGGCTCGGGCGAGCGTACGGCGCGGTAGAAAAGCTCGAACAGCAAAAGATGACGCCTTAGGGTCCGCCGCACGCGGTGAGGAAGGCGCGGATTGAAGACGCCGAGGGCCGAGAATGCCTGCGACCAGTTCTTCTTCACCCAAAGCCACGAACCCAGCTCCAGGGTGAAGGGAATATAGCGGCCGTCGGGCCGGACGGTTCTGTATTCGTCGTAGAGGTAATCCCACAAGTCGCCGTGGGCGAGGTACTGTCGGGACTGGGGCTCTATGCAATAGACGTGGTTGGGATGGGTCTTGTCGATCAGGTGCTTCAAGGCGACGGCTTCCGCCAGTGCCGGAAAGGGCTTCCGGGTTTTCGCGAAGGGAAACCACAGGCGGTCTACCTTCCCGTAGCCGGAGTGCACGTCGATGCTGAGTGCGGTTCGGGCGGGAAAGAGCTCGCGGCGCACCCAATCGCAAAGGGTTTGCGCCTCGATCTCCATGGGAGCGTCTTCCTGCCCTTGATACCAGGGCAATGCGGGAGAAATGCGATGCCCGGCGAATAGATGCCAACGGGACAATCCTTCCGCCCGAACCGGCGCGTTTCGCATGAGATCGACCCGGTTGCCGTTGGATCGTCGTTTGAGATACATGCCGACCGGATTGACCAGCGGCATGATCAGCAGGCGAGTCGTGGAGAGCATGTCTCGGGTCACCCGGTCCCAGCGAGCCATTTCCACCAGGGTCCGGAGATATGAGGTCACGACCTGCGTGCCGATACGCTCGAGCCCGTGGACCCCGCCGAACAGCGCCAGAGCCGGCAAGGCGGGATCGGGCGGACCGAAGCGAAAGGCCAGCAGCGGAAACGATTCCTCACCGTGATGCAATTCCGCCAAAACTTCCACCCGCGCCCAATCCCAGCCCGCATCCGCGACGTGCTCCGCGAGTATCAGAAGCTCCCGCAGTTCGGGGAGGGCGCGCATCACCGGACGAGTGAGCGATCTTTCGAAGGGCGTCGGTTCGCTGGCGGAGAAATCGGCCATGGATGTATTCAAAGCGGGTGAGTCAGACAGCCGGGTAGGATCGACAATTATCCGAAATTATCGCCCACTTAGCCTTAGGTCGGCGATGTCACGGAAGGAAACTCTGAAAATGTAGAGTTGGTTAGAGTCTAATTAAATACATTGAATGTGACGTACGTTAAAGATAACGTACAATGATGAAAAACATAAACGCTTAAAGGACTAATATGAAAGCTAATCCGGGCGGTCAGATCGATCTAAACGAGGTTGTTGGTCGTGACGAGATCATCAAGCAAATCTGGGACACTATCGATCAACAATCGATTCGTATAAATGCCGAGCGGCGCATCGGCAAGACGACGATCATCAAAAAGCTTTGCGCAGAGCCGATTAGCGGCTGGGTTCCGATTTTTCAGGATTTGGAGAAGTGCCACACGGCCCTGGAGTTCGCCCTCGCTGTTTATCGAGAGGTCGATGGCTTTCTCTCGGCTCGTCAATGGACGGCCCGACGCGTTCGGGACTTTCTCAACACTATGGGCGGGACCGAGGTCGGAGGCGTGTTCAAGCTGCCTCCGTTTGGAGCTCAGGCGCCCTGGAAGGAGATCCTTACCAAGGCGATCGAAGACTTGGTCGAAGAACGAGAGAAGCACGACGAACGCCCGCTTTTTTTGTGGGATGAAGTCCCTTACATGCTAAAAAGCATCAGCGATCGCGAGGGAGAGATCATGGCCATGGAGGTACTCGATACTCTGCGCGCGCTACGTCAAGACGAGGGTGACAGGGGGCTCCGGATGATTCTCACCGGTTCCATTGGATTCCACCATGTTATCCATAGCCTCAAGCGCCAGAATTATGCCAACTCACCATTGAACGACACCTTCCCTCTCGAGGTTCTGCCCCTGGACTCGGTGGCAGCCGCCGAATTGGCCACGAAACTGATCACAGGCGAGGGTATCCCGACCAAGGCTCCGGAGGCTGTCGCCGACACCATCGCCCGAATCTCGGATGGGTTTCCTTTCTACATCCACCACATCGTCAAGGCGCTCAAGCTTTCCGGCCGGGAGGCAACGCCAGATGCCGTCGAAGCGATCGTGTCCCGTCAACTGCTGGACACCAACGATCCCTGGGAGCTAAGTCACTACCGCGAGCGCATCCCGGTTTACTACGGCAAGGACAACGAATCAGCCGTACTTGGCATCCTCGACGGTATCGCGGTTCGCCACCAGCCGGTTTCCGTCAATGAACTGCTAACCGAACTGAAAGGCACGGGCACTCTCTCCGAACGGGAGAGCCTGATAGGCCTGCTTAAACTGGTCGAGCAAGATCATTATCTGTCGCGGGACGCCCATGGTTGCTACCAGTTCCGCTTTCCGCTGCTGAAGCGCTGGTGGATGCTTTCCCGAGGACTCTGAGACGAGCCGGCCATGAACGATCGTACATTTCTCTCTGTATTCACCCCCAGTCGCACCGCGCCGGAAGATCTTGAGGCGATCTTCGTGCAGCGCCAGGCGATGCTGGACGATGCCGTGGAGCGGGTCCGCGAGAGCGCTACTACCGGCAACAAGCATCATCTGCTGTTTGTCGGGCCTCGCGGTACCGGTAAAACTCACCTAGTCACACTGTTGGTCCACCGCCTCGGTCAGGATGAGGAACTCAAGAAGCACCTGAATATCGCCTGGCTCAATGAAGATGCGACCAGTACCACACTGCTCGAATTCCTGCGCCGGATCTATCTGGCTCTTGTCAAACGCTATCCGGATGACTACAGCGAGGCATCCTTGGAGCCCATCTACGATTTGGAGCCGGACGCCGCCGAGCACTGGCTTGCAAACTTGCTGCTGGAGCAATTGAAGGATCGGACTCTGCTGGTAGTAATGGAAAACCTGGACGCCCTATTCGAAGGTTTAGGCGAGCCGGGCCAACAGCGGCTGCGGGCTTTGATTCAGGAGCACCCGGTGCTGACCATTGTTGCTACAGCGCAGCGGCTTGTAGATGACATTACCAAGCGCAATAGCGTTTTCTTCGGATTCTTTCAAACCGAGCAGCTCGTGACGCTTTCGGTCGAAGAGGCCGCCGAATTGCTCGGCAAGATCGCAACGCTGAACGGACAACCCGACGTGGCCGCTTTTCTGCACAGTCCGACCGGCCGCGCCCGCATCCGTGCGTTGCATCATCTGTCCGGGGGTAACCACCGGATTTACATCGTCCTGTCCCAGTTCATCACGCGCGACAACATCGACGCCCTGGTAGGACCTTTCTCCAAGATGATCGACGAAATGACGCCTTATTATCAGGAGCGCATCCGCTGGCTTCCCGCCCAGCAGCGGAAGATTGTCGAGTACCTGTGCACTCGCGAGCGGCCCACGCCGGTCAAAGAGTTGGCCAAGCGGCTTTTCGCCAGTCATCAGACCATTTCCAGCCAACTCAAGGACTTGCGCGATAAAGGCTATGTCCAATCCGCCCAGCGAGGACGCGAATCCCTCTACGAGATCGCCGAACCTTTGATGCGAATCTGCGTGGAGGTGAAGGAGAACCAGACTAGCGAGCCCATGCGCCTGCTGGTGGACTTTCTCAGGGTCTGGTATGACTCTCGCGATCTCACGGCCCGTCTGCAAGGGTGTGACACGGGCAGTATAGCCCGCGCTTATCTGCAAGCTGCAATGGAGAAGAATTCGGAGCTGGGCGATTTGCGGGCGCAACTCCTGGTGGAAGGATTTCGAACCGAGCTTGGCGATGAGCAGGGTGAACGATGGCTTTCGCGCATCGAATCCTATGCCCGGGAATCCGAAGAATTAGCCCTGGCGTGCGGGGAATGGGCAAAAGGCAACAAGGATCAGGCGTTGAGTCTGCTTGCGGAGATTGCCGATGAAAGCGGCGGCCAGTCCGCGTC
>NZ_JBDIVO010000294.1:0-5648 GCF_039794385.1 Methylocaldum sp.
AACGGCAAACTCATCGTCGGCGCCGCCATGCGCAAGCTCCTCGTCCTGGCCTACGGCGTCCTTAAGTCCGGCCGACCGTTCGATCCCAATCATGGGCTTGCATCGTGATTTCTAAGACGGTATCTACTGCTGCGCGGCGCTTTGCTTCGGAACGTTGATCTCCGGATGCAGCAGATCGATGAAGGGAGCCGGGTAAACCCCCAGGCCGAAAATCAGGAGAAGCAATATCGCCAGCACCAGATGCGCCCCGACCGGCCGGGCCTCCGGTCTCGCTTGCAGCGCGGCGGGCGCTTGGGCCATTTGAAAGACGATGCGGATGTAATAGTAGAGCCCCAGCCCACTGCCGATGATGAGCGCGCCCAGCAACATCCAGAGCGCCCCCTGACTTCCGGCGGTGAACAAATAGAACTTGCCGATGAAACCGGCGGTCAGCGGTATGCCGGCCAGAGAGAGGAGCGCCACGCTGAACACGGTCGCGAGCCAGGGACGAGTCCAGAACAGGCCGGTATAATCGTCCAACTCCTCCGCTTCGCGATCGGCCGGACTCATCACCGTCACCACGCCGAATGCCGCCAGCGTCATGGCGAAATAAGCGGCGAGATAAACCAGCAGCGCCTCGGCCGCCAAGTTTCCGCCAACGACGTTCGCCGCGACCGGCGCCACCAGCAGATAGCCCATGTGACCTATCGAGGAATAGGCCAGAATGCGCTTGACATTGTTCTGCCGCAAGGCGAGAAAATTGCCCACCAGCATGGAAACCACGGCGATCAAGGCCAGAAGTACGCTCACCACCGGAACGCGAAAAACGCCGCTTTCCAGTCCGTAGCGCAGCAGCAGGATAAAAACCGAGCCCTTGGAAACCGTGGCGAGCAGGGCCGTGATCGGCGCCGGCGCCCCTTGATAGACGTCGGCGGTCCACAGATGAAAGGGCACCAGCGATAGTTTGAAACCCACGGCCACCAGGATCAGAATGGTTCCGATGACGGAAGGAAAGGTTCCGGGCCTCCCGCCCAAGACCGCGAACTCCATGGTGCCCGTCTCGGCGTAGACCAAGGCCATGCCGAACAGCAGGAAGGCCGAGGCTACGCCGGACAGCACGAGATATTTGATGCCCGCTTCCAACGCCCGGATTTCGCGCAGCGGATAGGCGATGAGCGCGAACAGCGACACGCTGAGGATCTCGAGCCCCAGGAAGAACGACGCAAAATGATGGGCGGCCGCCAGAACTCCGGCACCCAGCAGCGCCGTCAGAATCAGCAGATATACTTCTTCCTGGTGGCCCTCGCGAACGCGGAAATACTCCCAGCACAGCACCGCCGCGACCAGGCCCGCGGCGTAGGCCATGACGGTAAAGACCAGGGCGTAGCGATCCACCAGCACGAGCGGCGTGATCAGCCTCGGCACGAGATCCGAAACCAGCGGGACCGTGATCAGCGAGATCAGAATGCCGGCGACCGTCAGGAGGAAGGCGAGACGATGATTGCGGTGTACGGCGATGGCCAGCATCACGATCACCGCCACGGCCGACAGCACGATCAAAGGCAAAAGCGCGAGAAGATCGGTTGTGGTGATCATGGCTCTCCCCGATCCGCCAAACGCTCGCCCGGCGGTTGCGAATCATTCGGCTGGGCGACGCCCTCTCCCCAGCCTCTCAAACTATTCTTCAGCCACGTATCGGAGACGTCCAGCATGGACTGCGGATACATCCCGATCCAAACCGTCGCCACGATCAAAAAACCCATCAGGGCCAATTCGCGCGCGCCGAAATCGCGGATTCGATGAATCTCCCGCGTTTCGCCGTGGAAAGCCCGTTGAATCAGAATCAGCGAATAAACCGGCGCTATGATCAAACCCAAGGCCGCGGCTGCCGTCATGGCGGCATCCACCCGGTAAGCGCCCAGCAGCACCAGGAACTCGCCGATGAAATTGCCGAGCCCCGGCATGCCGAGCGCAGCCACGGAAAAGAACAATCCGATGGCCGCCATGCGCGGCACATCGGTCCATAACCCGCCCATCCGATTCATGTCGCGGGTATGGATGCGCTCCTGCACCGCGCCGGCCAGGACGAACAGGGCGGCCGACGAAATGCCGTGGGCCAGCAAGGTAATCACCACTCCTTGCAGCGCCAGCGCATTCCAGGCAAACAGCCCGACCAGCACGAACCCCATGTGGCTGACACTGCTGTAAGCGACCAGTCGCTTCATGTCCGACTGCGCGAAAGCGAGCATGCCGCCATAAAGAATGCCGGCCACGCCCAATCCCATCGCGATGGGGGAAAAATCGGCAACGGTTTCGGGAAACAGCGGGATCACGAAACGCAGCAAGCCATAGGCGCCGGTTTTCAGCATCACCCCCGCCAGAATGACGCTGCCCCCGGTCGGCGCCTGGGTGTGCGCGTCCGGCAGCCAGGTATGGAACGGCACGCCCGGCAGCTTTACGGTGAAGGCGATGAAGAATCCCAGCATCAGCCACCAGGCGGTATTGAGCTCGAGACTCGTCTGCAAGAGGTCGAAGTAGTCGAAGGTATAAACGCCGGCATCTCGTTGATGGATGATCACCAGAACCACCATGGCCAGCAACATCAAGAGTCCCGAGACCTGAGTGAACAAAAAGAACTTGATCGCCGCGTAAGCCCGGTTCTCGTGTCCCCACAGCGCGATCAGGAAATACATGGGTACGATCATGATTTCCCAGAACACGAAGAACAGAAACAGATCCAGCGCGAGGAACACTCCCAGCACACCGGCCAGCGTCCACAGGAGATTGAAGTGAAAAAACCCCACCCGCTCCCTGATCTCGGTCCAGGACGCCGCCACGGCCATGAGACCGAGAAAAACCGTCAAGACGACCAGCAACAGACTGACGCCGTCCAGTCCGAGATGAAAGCTGATGCCGAAGCGGGGTATCCAGTGCAGGCGGATATCGTCCAGCCAAACGCCGGCTTCGGGAAAGCCGCCGGCGAAATAAGGGATCAGCAACGCCCCGTCCACTATCAACGTCATGAGGGCGATCCAGCGGGGGGCGTTCGCACCGTAGCGCTCCGCCTGCCAGGCGAGCAGGCCGCCGACCGCCAGCACCAGAATCAGCGCTGCGAGCATCACGACAAAATCCCCAGCGCGATGGCCAACACGGTTCCCCCCGTGAAAGCGGCGACATACCAGCGCAATTGTCCGGTTTGGGTGGCGGCGAACGCGCGATGCGCATACTGGCTGGCGGCCGCGATCCCCCGGTAGATATCGTCCGCGATATCGCTGCTATTGACGGCGGCCAGCCAGCGGAACGGGTTGACCAGCAGCTTTCCGTACAGCCAATCGAATCCCCAGCCGCTAAACCAGAAGCGGTGCAGCATATCGCCCCATCGGGTTTCCGTCAGGGCTTCGACCGGGTAGGTTCGGAGCAGATAGAGGAGAACCGCGATACCCACACCGACGAGCGGCGCCAGATCGGTGAAGATCCCGGCGATCAATCCCAACTCGCCCGGTTCGGATCTCGGAAACACCGAACCCAGCGGCATGGAAACAAATCCGCCCAGCAAGGCCAGTGCGCCCAGCAGGATGAGCGGGACACTCATGGCGAACCCGAGATGCTCCGAAGCCCGCTCGTTTTCCGGGCCGAAAAAGGCGATGAACACCAGCCGAAAGCTGTAGATGCCGGTCAACAGCGCCCCTAGCGTTCCGGCAGCCCAGAACCAGAAGCCGTTCTCCGCATGGAAGGCGGAAGCCAGGATCTCGTGCTTGCTGAAATAGCCCGAGGTGAACGGCAGAGCGGTCAGGGCGGCGCTGCCGATGACGAAGCTCCAAAACGCGATCGGCAGCCGTTTTCTGAGTCCTCCCATGCGGAAGATGTCGTGTTCGTGGTGATAGCTGTGAATCACCGCTCCGGCGGCGAGGAACAGGAGCGCCTTGAAATAGGCGTGGGTCGTCAGATGAAAAATCGCCGACGAGAACGCGGTCACCCCCAGCGCCAGAAACATGTAACCGATCTGGCTGATGGTGGAGTACGCCAGAATCCGCTTGATATCGCGCTGGGTCAGCGCGGTGAAACCCGCGATCAGCAGGGTGACGGCACCGACCGCGGCGACCAATTGCAGCACTGCGGGCGCCAGTTCGAACAGGGTGTGGGTGCGGGCGATCAGATAAACCCCGGCGGTAACCATGGTCGCGGCGTGGATCAGGGCGCTGATCGGCGTCGGACCGGCCATGGCGTCGGGCAGCCAGGTTTGCAGCGGCAATTGGGCCGACTTGCCGACCGCGCCGCCCAATAGCAGCAGGGCGGCGAGCGCGGCCATACCGGAGCCGACCGGCCAGGCCGCGGAGGCTCTGTTCAAGAGTGCTTGAATGTCCAGGGTGCCGAGCCGCGCGAACAGAAGAAACAGGCCTATCGCCATCGCCGTATCGCCTACCCTCGTCATCACGAAAGCCTTCCGGGCCGCCGCGCCGTTCTCCGGATTCTCGTACCAGAAGCCGATCAGAAGATAGCTGCACAGACCGACGCCCTCCCAGCCCAGGTACAACAGCACCAGGTTGTCCGCCAAAACCAGGACTAGCATGGCGAATACGAAAAGATTCATGTACGCGAAGAAACGGGCGTAGCCGGCATCGTCCGCCATGAAGCCGACCGAGTAGACATGGATGAGAAATCCGACGCCGGTCACCACGAACATCATGTTCAGCGACAAGGCGTCGAGATAAAGCGAGAAGCCGGATGCGAAATGGCCCACTCGCATCCAGGTCCACAGCGTCTGACGGTAGGGTTCGAGCGAGCCGCTCAAGAACTCGATGCCGACCAGCGCCGCGAGCACCGCCGACAACCCGACGGATCCGGCGCCGATCCAGGGCACCCAGCGCCTCGGCATATTCCCCTGACTCGCCACCAGAATCAGAAAACCGATCAATGGGAAAAGCGGAATAAGACCCAAGTAGTTCAGCACCCGTATTTCTCCTTGTTAGTTAAAGGGTTGTCCTGCTTCTATCGCTTTTCAGGGGAATGCCCCCGTCCCTCGGTTTCCTTGCGAGCGCATGTACCAATGTGGTGTACGCCCGAAGCTGCTGTAGGTCGGCAATCCTTTGCCGACGCAGGATTTGTCGGCAAAGGATTGCCGACCTACAACTCTTTCGGCCTCCATTTTGCGGGGTGTAGGGCGGCGTTTCCTATACCAACCATGTCGCAAGATGGCGGTGAAAAATCTTCTAAAATCCGACCCCTTCACGGCGTCGATGTTTTTGATCCATCCAGCCGATCGGTTTCACGGCAGCGGCACTCAACCCTTCATCCGGCTCAAAGCGTCCACATCCAAGGTCTCGAACCGATGATAAATCTGCGTCACCAAGCCCATGGCCACGCCTACTTCCGCCGCCGCCATCGCAAGCACCAGCAGGAACATGATTTGCCCGTCCGCCTGATTCCAGCGCGAGCCGGCGACGATGAAAGCGAGCCCGGTCGAATTCAGCATGATTTCCAGGGAGATCAGCATGAAGATCAGGTTGCGCCGCACCAGAACACCGGTAAGCCCCAGCGCGAACAGGACGGCCGCCAACAGCAGTCCGTGTGCCTCGGGAATGGTTCCGTTCATTTCTTCACCTCCTGCCGGGTCAAGTGATAAGCCCCGACCAATCCGGCCAGGAGAAGCATGGACGCCAATTCCACTG
>NZ_JBDIVO010000295.1:0-5643 GCF_039794385.1 Methylocaldum sp.
AAAGGAGTTCGAATTAGTGTCCGTAAAATCCGGGCCAGCTCGGTTACGGAGCCCGGTTGGATAGGGTTCCGTGAAAAATCGGCATACTTTGATTTCTCTGGGATCAAATCGTCGTCATCATAATTATTGGATCATGAGAGAAGGAGTTCCATTATGAAGTCTTATGCATTAGCGGCTGTATTGTCATCGGTTATGGTTGCCGGGCCTGCAATGGCCGATAACGACTTCCGTGCGTTGGGCAAGGTGTCCAGCTTAAAACCGATGACCGAAGGGCAACTCTCTGCCGTCGAAGGCGGGACTTTGATACCGTTTAAGAAAGATAACGGTGGTAAGGTCAACGCTGGTAACGTTAACCAGAACATAGCCGTAACCACGATAACTGCGGTCAATCTAGCCCTTTTTAGTAAGGGCGGCGCCGATCAGACTATCGTGTCGGTCACGCAGCAGAGCATTGGCGGTAAATAACGAGAAGCCTCGGGCCCCTATCGAATGCTGATGAGGGCCGGAGAACCAGGCGGGGGAGCGGTCATGCGCTCCCCCGCTTTTTTACCTCGATCAGAAAATCATGAAGAGCCGGATGAAAAAATCATTCACACGGGGTGGTCTGTTATCGCTTGTGCTCTCATCCATAACCAGTGCCTATGGTCAATCCGAGTTTCGTGCCTTGGATAAGCCGTCCCGGCAAGAAACGGGTATTGCATCGTCAAGGCTGGACGACAGCGCGCTCGATCGAGTGGAAGGAGATCTGGATATTACGTCCGGCTCGGTTGATCCGGCATCGCAACAAGCCGCGATGCAAGCGGCGGTGCTTGAAAGAACAGTGATGGCGCATCGGTCCGTACACCGATTTTCAATTTGGCGTGCCGAGCGCAGTCCCGTCATGGAAGTCTTCCAATGGACGGAAACACGGGCACGCAGAATATGATGAGCTTCTCAGCGTCCTGATTGGTTTGCCGGTTTCCTTTTTTTGACGAAGTCCCTCCCTGGACTTCGCTCTCGCGACAAACGCCGTTCGTCTCGTTCCGCTTCCCGGCGAATCAAGCGACCTGTCGCACGGACTTTTCCAAAATGGCGACAACCTCTTCCCGCGCCTCGGGTTCGATGCCGTTGAGGCCGCGGTTCAGGGCGCTGACGATCGCCAGCACCGACGCCGTGACGATGTTGGCGTTTATGCCGGCGCCATAGCGGATGCCGGGAATGCCGTCGATCGCGACTTCGACGAAGGCGGCGGCTCTGGCGTCGGCTCCTTGTCCCATGGAACGTTCTTCATAGGATTGAACCCGCACCATTCCCCCGAAGGCGTGAGCCACGGCATCGATGGGACCGTTGCCTTCGCCGGTCAGCGTGATCCGCCGGCCGTTCGTCTCCAGCATCAGGCGAATTCCCTGAACCGCTCCATGCTCGAACAGATGATGCTCGAGATAGCGGATGGTCGTTGCCGGTTCCAGATATTCTTCGGAGAACATTCGCCAAAGCTCGTCCGGCATGACTTCGGCGCCGGTGGCGTCGGCATGCCGTTGCACCATGCCGCTGAATTCGACCTGTAGCCGGCGAGGCAGCACCAGTCCATAGGCCGACTCGAGCAGGTAGGCGATGCCGCCTTTCCCCGACTGGCTGTTGACCCGGATGATGGCGTCGTAGGAACGGCCCAAATCGGCCGGGTCTATGGGGAGGTAAGGCACTTCCCAGAATGTATCGGGCCGCTGATGGGCCAGGCCCTTTTTGATCGCATCCTGATGCGAGCCGGAAAAGGCCGTGAATACCAGATCGCCCACGTAAGGGTGGCGCGGATGGATCGGCAAGCGGATGCAGTCTTCCACGGTCCGCGCGATCTCGTTGATGTTCGAAAAATCGAGGCCCGGATCGATGCCCTGGGTGTACAGATTGAGTGCCAAAGTCACCAAGTCCACGTTGCCGGTCCGCTCGCCGTTGCCGAACAGACAACCCTCGACACGATCGGCCCCGGCCATGACCGCGAGTTCCGCTGCGGCGACCGCGGTGCCCCGGTCGTTGTGGGGATGGACGCTCAGAACGACGCATTCGCGCCGCGCCAGATTCCGGTGCATCCATTCGATCTGGTCGGCGTAGACATTGGGTGTCGCCATCTCCACCGTCGCCGGCAGGTTGATGATGACCTTGCGCTCCGGCGTCGCGCCCCAAGCCTCCACTACCGCGTCGCAGATGTCGCGGGCGAACTCGAGTTCGGTGCCGGTAAAGGCTTCCGGGCTGTATTCGAGCACCCATTCGGTGTCCGGATGCGCCTGCGCGAGTTCCCGAACCAGCTTCACGCTGGAAACCGCCATCGCGATGACCTGGTCGGGGCTCATGCCGAAAACGATTTCCCGGAACGGCCGGGCGGTCGCGTTGTAGACGTGGACGATGGCCCGGCGGGCGCCGTAGAGCGATTCCATGGTGCGACGGATCAGGTGTTCGCGGGCCTGAGTGAGCACCTCTATGGTGACGTCGGCGGGGACGTGTCCGCCTTCGATCAGAGTCCTGACGAAGTCGAATTCGGTCTGCGAGGCGGAAGGGAAGGCGACCTCGATTTCCTTGAAGCCTATATCCACCAGCCTCTTGAACAGGCGCATCTTGCGCTCGGCGTTCATGGGCTCGAACAGCGCCTGATTGCCGTCGCGAAGATCGGTGCTCATCCAGATGGGAGCTTGGGTGACGACCCGGTCGGGCCAGGTGCGGTCCGCGAGTCGGACCTTGGGAAAGGAACGGTATTTGGTGTTCGGCTGCTTCAACATGATCGGTGACTCCTGGGTTTTCGTCGGATGCGATGAGTGTCCATTGCGGCGACGGAAAGGCTGCCGGGCTGCCGCGAACGCAAGGCCCGGCAACCGGGTTGAAGTCGAAGCAGGGGTAGGGCGGGCGTCAGGTGGTTCATGGTCGTACTCCAGGAAAAGGCGTCGTACGGACGCAGTTATCCCGTGAAGGGTGTTCAGTCGATCGAAGGAAAAAATGAGGTGAGTTATTTGCCCGCGCGGGGCAGCAGCAGACCGAGGCTCGGGGTAAGAGCCAGAAGAGGAGGGATGGAGGGCTGCCGTCGATTCATGGCTTCACGCTAACAGCTCGGTCGCCATGGTGTCAATACGAATTCCGCGAACCGCAAGTCGTTGCATGTGACGAAGCAAGCTTCTTGAAGGCAGCAGTTGCAAGGACAAGTGCGGTGCGACTATCCGGCGAACAGAGAAGTTCATTCCGAATGTGACATTGATCCAACTCCGCATTCCTCGCCTGACGGCCAAATCCGGATTCCATTGATCCGACCCAACCGCCCACGGATGGCATTAATTTCGCACACTCACCGATGCCCGGTAAAAACGCAAAAAAAACCGCGGCCTTCGTTCGATGATACCCATAGAGATAGGGAGTAACTCGTATGAAAAGCGTGGAAAACGGACCGGCCCGTTGGCGGCTCTCAAGCGAGGCCTTGAGTGCCCGAATCCAGCTTATGGTCCTGAAGCGCGGTCTCGGAGTCCTGGTCGGATTTTGGCTGGCGTCGGCTAACGCCGAGTCTCCCTATGTGCCCCTTATTCTGGATAACCCGACGCCCCAGAACGACGCCTACTTTGGCGACGCCGTGGCCGGTGCGGGGGATGTCAACCGCGATGGGATTTCCGATCTCCTGGTGGGGGCGTCCTGGCAAAACGCGGATGGCAACTATGCCCAAGGCCGGGCGTTTGTCTTCAGCGGGGCCGACGGCAGTCTGTTGCACATTCTCAATAACCCGACACCCCAGGCTGTCGCCTATTTTGGTCGAGCCATGGCTAGGGCTGGGGATGTCAACCGCGACGGGATTCCCGACCTCCTGGTGGGGGCGCCCTTCCAGGATGTGGGCAGCCACGCTGACCAGGGCCAAGCCTATATTTTCAGCGGTGCCGATGGGGCCTTGGTGTACACCCTCGATAACCCGACGCCTCAGGACGACGCCTACTTTGGCGATGCCGTGGCCGGTGCGGGGGATGTCAACCGCGATGGGATTTCCGACCTCCTGGTGGGGGCATCCTCGCAAGATTTGGGGGGCAATTTCGGCCAGGGCCAGGCCTTTGTCTTCAGCGGGGCCGATGGGACCCTCCTTCAGACCCTCGATACTCCCCTGCCTCAGGAAGGTGCTCACTTCGGTTCGGCCGTGGCCGGCGCGGGCGATGTGAACGGCGACGGGGTTCCCGACCTCCTGGTGGGAGCGTCCGGGCAAACTGTAGCCGGCAATCGCGGCCAAGGCCGGGCCTTTGTCCTGAGTGGGATCGATGGCACCCTGCTGCACACCCTCGATGACCCGATAGTCCAGGAAAGTGCGCACTTCGGTGATGCTGTGGCCGGCGCGGGCGATGTGAACGGCGATGGCACCCCCGACTTTCTGGTGGGAGCTTACCTGCAAGACGTGGGTGGCAACGAGTACCAGGGACGGGCCTTTGTCTTCAGCGGGGCCGATGGGACCCTCCTTCAGACCCTCGATACTCCCCTGCCTCAGGAAGGTGCTCACTTCGGTTCGGCCGTGGCCGGCGCGGGCGATGTGAACGGCGATAGCAAATCCGACCTCCTGGTTGGAGCGCCCAGGCAAACCGTGGGCGGCAATGCACATCAGGGGCAGGCCTTCATCTTCAGCGGGGCCGATGGCATCTTGCTGCACACCCTCGACCATCCGACGCCCAAGGATGACGCCCACTTCGGTCAGGTACTGGCGAGCGCGGGGGATGTCAACGGCGACGGCAAAACCGACCTCCTGATAGGTGCCTGGAACCAAAGCGTGGACGGCAATCCTGGTCAGGGTCAGGCCGTGCTCTTTGTCAGCCGGCCGACGACGCCCGTGTGCTTCGGCATGCCGGCGACGATTGTCGGCACTGCGGGCAATGATGTCTTGCGGGGAACGCCGGGCAACGACGTCATCGTCGGCCTGGCCGGCCACGACGTGATCGACGGCCGCGGCGGCGATGACCTGATCTGCGGCGGCGACGGCAACGACACGCTCCGTGGGGGCACGGGTAACGATAAGCTCAGTGGCGGCGAGGACAACGATATCCTCTGGGGCGGCGCGGGCGATGACCTGCTCGAGGGCGGCCCCGGTCGAGACCGGGCCAGCGGCGGTTCAGGCAACGATATCCTTCGGGGCGGAGAGGGGGACGATATGCTGAATGTCGTGGACGGTGCCGGTGGCAACGACATCGCCGACGGCGGCTCTCATGTCAACGGCGATCGTTGCGCCGCCGATAACCGGGATACCGTGCAAAACTGTAACCTGTAATGTCGCCATAGGTCGACAAGCCGTGGCCGATAGATCGATTATGTCGGAAACGGATCCCGCACCTACTAACCCTTTTCCACCGAGGGAGGGACTTTGCATCCTCCGGTCTGGCATAGCGGTGGACGGCATTCGGACGCCTGAACCAGGATACCGCCAATCGTCGCGCTTCTCTTGAAGCCAGCACTCGGAGGGCTGACCAATGGTCTCTTTGGACGCCTCGGTCGCCGCTCGGTTTTCCGCGGTGTCTCTTCCCTAGCCGTCGCCTACCCGATTCCGGCGCTCGAGTAGGTTCTAAGCGGTTGATCCGAACGGTTCCCCATCCAAAAATTCGAGCAAGGTGCGCGCTTCCTCAGCCACTTCAGCATTGCCCGTCATTTGGGCGCGCACGATGGCGC
>NZ_JBDIVO010000296.1:0-5636 GCF_039794385.1 Methylocaldum sp.
CACCATAGCCAATCCGTCATACGGCGTAAATACGCGTTTTCCTGACTTGATTAAAACGTCGAGAACACGGCGGCGGACTCCGAACGGTCAAAACACTTTCACCGCCGTGGCTTTAAAACTGACCCAAACTTCCTTCCCCAGTTCCAAACCAAGGACTTGCAGCGACTCGAGTGTAATCCGGGCGTTAAGTTTCTCGCCGATATCGATGGTAATCCTCGCCCGCCCCGCCTCTTCCGCGATCATGATGATACGGCCGCGAAACGAATTACGGAGACTGGAATTCAGAGGTTCCGGGGAGAGCACGATCTCCTCGGGATCGACGGAGAGATGCGATCCCTGATCCAGCGCACGCGGCACCTGTATCGCCAGCTTGCCGGTGTCGAACACGCCGTTTCGTAGCGCTCCGCGAAACAAATTGACGAGCGGCGCCCCGACCGATCTTCCGGCGAAAAGGCTGATGGACTCGTCGGCGAGCGCGATACCCTGCACCTGCTCATGGGTGCTGAACACCACCGTGTTCCCACTTTGCCGCGCATAATTCGAGAGCACCTGCTCGACCAAGCGCACATTACTTTGATCGAGATACGTAAATGGCTCGTCGAACAACAGCACTTCGGGTGCCGGAGCCAGCGCTCTCGCCAAGGCAACCCTCTGTTTCTCGCCTCCGGAAAGCGCCCTGACGGATCGCTTTTCGAATCCGGCAAGTCCCACTCGCTCCATTGCATCCATTGCCCTGCGGTGCCGCTGTTCCTTTCCGATACCGCGCAGCCTCAGTCCCAACTCCACGTTATCCATCACGCTACCCTGAAGCAGATAAGGACTTTGCGCCACCAACCCGACGCGGCGCCGAAGTGCCAGAACGTCCTCTCGCCTGACCGGCTGACCGAAAAAATACATTTCGCCGGCATCCGGATGAATCAGAAAAGCGAGCAGCTCGAGAAGCGTGCTCTTACCGGCGCCGTTCGGACCGATCAGCGCCGTAATCCGGCCGGCGGAGATCGCCAGATGATCGATGGTCAACGCCGGCTTATCGCCATAAGCAAAAACCACGTGCTCCAGCCAATACGCTCGCTTCAACCGGCACTCCGGTCCGCAGATTGCAGTAGCCAATTCACCGAAAACGCGACCAGCAGCAACATCATGCCCAAAGCCAAACCGAGCTCGAACTCGCCTTTACTCGTCTCCAGCGCGATGGCGGTCGTCATGGTACGGGTAAGCCCCTGGATGTTTCCGCCCAACATCATCGCCGTTCCCACTTCTCCGATGGCTCGCCCGAAACCGGCCGCAACCGCCACCAACAGGGCCAAGCGGGTTTCCGACAATACCAGCCCGAACTGCTGCGCCGGGCTGGCGCCTAAAGAGCGCAACGTAGGCAGCAGACGCGGATCGGCGGATTCGACGGCGGTCATCGCAAGATTCATGATGAGCGGAAAAATCAGCACCGCCTCGCCGATGATGACGGCCGTCGGGGTGTACAAAAGAGCGAGTTCGCCCAACGGCCCGCGGCGGCTGAACAACCCGTAAAAAATCAGGCCGATCATAACCGTCGGCATCGCCATCGAAGCGTTCAAGCTCCGCCGCAGGAGCCGTTTTCCCTTAAATTCAATAGACGCCGACCAAACTCCGGCCGGAACCGCGAGAAGCGCTGCGCAAACGGTTGCGGTAAGCGAGATCTCGAGCGATGTCCAGACGATTCGGTAAACCTCGGGATCGAACTGAAAGATTAGACGGAGCGCGGCAAAAAAAGAATCGACAAAGTAGTCCATGAAGGAATAACAGGAGCGGCAGGACCGAATTTTGCGAAAACACGAAAGAACAAGCAAGTTTTCCAGTTACTCTGTTCTCGCGCTCAAAAAATCGACCTGCACGATTCAATCTTCGCTGACGGCCCGTGCTGGCTGACGATACAATAGAATCATTTCTCATTTGGACGTATTCCATCCATCATGCGCACCAGCCAATTTCCGCTCAACACCATCAAAGAAACCCCGGCCGATGCCGAAATCGTCAGCCATAAGCTGATGCTGCGCGCCGGTCTGATCCGCAAGCTAGCCGCCGGCCTTTATACGTGGCTCCCTTTGGGGCTGCGCGTACTCCGCAAGGTGGAAAACATAGTCCGCGAGGAAATGGATCGCAGCGGCGCTTTGGAAGTGCTCATGCCGGCGGTGCAACCCGCGGAGCTCTGGCAGGAATCGGGGCGCTGGGATGTGTTCGGCCCGGAACTCTGCCGATTCAAGGATCGCCACGAGCGCGATTTCTGCCTAGGTCCCACTCACGAGGAAATCATCACCGATCTGGTCCGCAGCGAAATCAAAAGCTACAAGCAGTTGCCGGTCAACTTTTACCAGATTCAAACGAAATTCCGGGACGAGATCCGCCCGCGGTTCGGCGTCATGCGGGCTCGCGAATTCCTGATGAAGGATGCCTACTCTTTCCATCTCGACAAGGACTCCTTGCAGGAAACCTACGACCGGATGTACGAGACTTACTCCCGTATCTTCGAACGGCTGGGACTGCGATTCCGTGCGGTGCTGGCCGATACCGGCGCTATCGGCGGGAGCATGTCCCATGAGTTTCACGTGCTGGCCGATTCCGGCGAGGATGCCATCGCCTTTTCCGACCGGAGCGATTATGCCGCCAATATCGAGATGGCCGAAGCTATCGCTCCCGCCGAAGCGCGTGCGCCTGCGAGCCGTCCCATGGAGAAGATCGCTACCCCTGGCAAGACCAGTATTGCCGAGGTAGCGGAATTCCTGAACGTCCCTGCTGAAAAAATCGTCAAGGCCATCGCCGTGATGATCGGCAAGCGCGACCTCGATAGGGAGTGGGAAGAGTTTTGCCTGTTACTGCTGCGGGGCGATCATGAGCTCAACGAAGTGAAGGCCGGAAAGATCCTCGGCAGTTTCCGCTTTGCCACCGACGATGAAATCGAGCAGCACATGGGCTCTCGGGCGGGCTACATCGGCCCGGTCCAAATGCCCGGCGCGAAAGGAGCCATAAACGTCATCGCCGATCGCCCCGTTCCGGCCATGAGCGATTTCGTCTGCGGCGCCAACGAGAAGGGGTTCCATCTGATCGGCGTCAACTGGGACCGAGACCAACCGGCGCCCCGACATGTCCACGACCTCCGCAAGGTGACGGAAGGCGATCCTAGCCCGGACGGCAAAGGAAATCTCCGCATCGCACGCGGCATCGAAGTCGGGCATGTCTTCCAGCTCGGCACCAAATACAGCGAAGCGATGCAGGCCACGGTGCTCAACGAAGAAGGAAAAAACCAGGCGCTGATCATGGGCTGCTACGGCATAGGCGTGTCACGCGTGGTCGCCGCCGCCATCGAGCAGAACCACGACGAACGGGGAATCGTCTGGCCCGAAGCGCTCGCACCGTTCCAGGTCGCTCTCGTGCCGATCAACATGCACACATCGGAACGGCTGCAGGAGATCGCCGAGCATCTGTACCGCTCTCTTCGGAACGAAGGGATCGAAGTCTTGTTCGACGACCGAAAGGTTCGTCCCGGCGTCATGTTCGCCGACTTGGAACTGATCGGCATTCCGCATCGGGTGGTCGTCAGCGAGCGCCTGCTCGAATCGAATCAGGCGGAATACAAGGGGCGACGGGATGCCGAAGCGATCCAAATTCCGCTGGAGGAAGTCGTGCCGTTCATTCGGGCACGGCTAAACGGCATCGGTTAGCCGCAGTCCGGCGTCCAGCTGCGGGACGCCGGACCGTCCATCCACAGTTTGCGCGGTTTGATCGCGCAAGTTGGAACCGCCCTCGCATGCCCTTATACTATGGCCCCGCTTTTTAAGCGGTAAGGCGCTGAACTTTGGAACCGAACAGTCCGGCATGAATCCTCATCTGCAAAAACTACAGCCCTACCCGTTCGAAAAGCTGTCCGAACTCAAGCAAGGAATTACTCCGCCGGGCGACAAACCTCATATCGCGCTCTCGATAGGCGAGCCCAAGCATCCGACGCCCCACTTCATTGCCGAAAGCCTGATCGCGCACCTTCACGGGCTGGCCAATTACCCGGCCACCAAGGGGCTCTTGGAACTGCGCCGAACCATCGCGGACTGGCTGTCGCACCGGTTTTCCCTGCCTCCGGCGAGCGTGGACCCGGAACGCCACGTACTGCCCTGCAACGGGACCCGCGAGGCGCTGTTCTCGTTCGCTCAGTGTGTCATCGATGCCGCCGAGCAACCGCTGGTATTGATGCCCAACCCGTTCTATCAGATCTACGAAGGCGCAGCCCTGCTGGGCGGTGCGGAACCCTATTTTCTCAATACGACACGAGAAACTGGCTATCTGCCGGACTTCGAATCGGTGCCGGACAAGATTTGGGAACGTTGCCAGCTGATTTACATCTGCTCGCCCGGCAATCCCTCAGGCTCCGTCATTAGCGCCGAGACGCATAGAGCGCTCATCAATCTGTCCGAGCGCCATGATTTCATCATCGCTTCGGATGAGTGTTATTCCGAGATTTATCTTGACGAATCGGTTCCGCCTCCAAGCTTGCTGCAGTCTGCCCATGACATGGGCAATACGGAATTCAAGCGCTGCGTCGTGTTTCATAGCCTCTCCAAGCGTTCCAACGCGCCGGGACTGCGGTCCGGTTTCGTTGCCGGGGATGCCGATATCCTCAAGCAGTACCAGAGGTATCGCACCTATCACGGCTGCGCGCTCTCGCTGCCGGTTCAGCACGCGAGCATCAAAGCCTGGCAAGATGAAAAGCATGTCACGGAAAGCCGAGCGGCGTATCGGCGGAAGTTCTCCGCAGTCCACGAAGTTCTGAAGGACCATCTGGATCTGTCGATACCGCCAGGCGGCTTCTATCTCTGGCCCGATGTCCACCGCGATGATTGCCAATTCGCGCAGGATCTTTATGCGCGGCAAAATCTGACCGTGCTGCCCGGCAGTTTTCTGTCCCGCGAAGCGCATGGGATCAATCCCGGCCAAAATCATGTCCGGATAGCCTTGGTCGCCCCTCTGGAGGAATGCGTGGAGGCTGCCCACCGCATTCGAGAGTTTATTCAATCCATGTAAATCGAAAAGTAAAGCCATGTCCCTAGAAAACATCATCAATGAAGCCTTTGAAGACCGAGCCCAGCTCACTCCGACCTCGACCAGCGCGGTGATCCGTGAAGCCGTTCAGGAAGCCTTGACGTTGCTGGACAGCGGACGCGCCCGTGTCGCCGAAAAGAAAAACGGGGATTGGGTCGTCAATCAATGGCTCAAGAAAGCCGTGCTGCTGTCTTTCCGGATCTCCGACAACCGCATCATGGAAGGCGGCGAGACGAAATATTTCGACAAGGTCGAACCGAAATTCGGCGGCTTCAGGCCGGAACACTTTGCCGCCATGAGCGCCCGCGTGGTGCCGCCGGCGACCGTCCGGCACGGCGCCTACATCGGCCCCGGTGTCGTGCTGATGCCGTCGTTCGTCAACATCGGCGCTTACGTCGATTCCGGCACGATGGTCGACACCTGGGCGACGGTGGGCTCCTGCGCCCAGATCGGCAAGAACGTGCACCTGTCCGGCGGCGTCGGTATCGGCGGCGTGCTGGAACCCTTGCAGGCTGCGCCCACCATCATCGAGGACAACTGCTTCATCGGTGCGCGCTCGGAGATCGTCGAAGGGG
>NZ_JBDIVO010000297.1:0-5612 GCF_039794385.1 Methylocaldum sp.
CGACAAGCCTGTCCTGAGCATCGTCGAAGGGCTCGGGACAGGCTCCGCGTAACCCACCGATTGGAAGTCGCTCGGTGGGTTACGCGCACGCGAAGTGCAGTGATCGGCGGTCGGTCAGTGCTGATGTGCGCCTAACCCACCCTACAAAACACGAATTTCTGATCGAAAGCGATCTGGAATAGGAGTTGATTGAAACCGGCTCCCGCAGGCCATAAACCCATCCGGCAACAGATCTAAGCCTCCAACTTGCATTCACCGAGTTTGGCCGATCCCGTCGGGGGACGCTCTCAATGTTCTCCCTCTCTCGGCCAAGCCCGCTTTCCGGCGCCGGTAGGTCGGCAAGGGATTGCCGACCTACCTGTCGGGCGCTCTGACACCGAATCGGAAAATGCTCTAGGGTCGAACGCTGCATCAGTATCGATCTCTCCCGAGTTTAAGCAAACGGAGCAGGTGATGACTGCCATAACAGTCAAGACCAAAGGCATGGCGGTTGCCGAGCGAACGACTCTCGGTATGGAACCTTACGGATAGTCAGAAAACCCCGCTGGGCCTAAGTTATCGACCTTTGTGGAGACTGTGGAGGAGGCATGAACGGTCCGACCGACGAAGGGAAAAAGCGATACCCGCCCAACGGCTTGTATCAAGCCAAGTACATGACCCAGCCGCACGCCTGTACGTGCACGGCGGAGTGTACCGATCCCTGCGATGGCGAGGACTGCGGTTGCAGCGCATGCCTGGCGCTACACGACGGTGTGGCTTCCATCGACTGATCGTGCCAATCCATAACGAGTGTCGGCTCGAAGGCAAGCCCGAGCTGCAAGACCTATGGTCGGGCTACGGCCGGATTTTCCATCACTTGATCGGCAGGCATGAAAAGTCGGGATTACCGAACCTCTGCCTGAGGTTTCAAACTGCGGATTCAATACGGAACGGTGCCATGCGTCTGTCTTTCTCTAAACATCGGGGTAAAGGGGCAGTCGCACGATGAATTCACTCCCTCGGCCGGAGCCTCCGCTTTCGGCTTCGACCCACCCGCCGTGCAGTTCTACGATGCGCTTGACGATGGTCAGACCGAGCCCCAACCCGCCTTGAGCGCGGTCCAGGGTGCGCTCGGCCTGGGTGAAGGGCGTAAAGAGGTGAGGTAACAACTTGCCGGGTATGCCTTCGCCCGTATCCCGAACCGAAACGACCGCCTCGCCGTTCTCCCGAGTTAGGCTCAGCCAGATCCGACCGCCTTCCGAGGTGTACTTTGCTGCGTTGTTGAGCAGGTTCGACACGACCTGAACCAGGCGCACGCTGTCCCCCTCCACCTGAATCGGGTCTTCCGGGATGAAAATGGTGAGGGCGTGGCGCCGCGCCTCGACGAAGGGCCGCGCGGTTTCGACGGCTTGGGCGATCACGGCGGCGAGCTCCACCGGCGTTTTTTTCAGTGCCAGCTTGCCTTGGACGATCCGCGACACATCCAAGAGATCGTCCACCAGCCGGATCAACTGGGTGACTTGACGGTCGATCACCTCACAGGCCCAGATCAACTTGGGCTCCGATGCGCCGAATTTGCGCTGGATGTGGACGGCATTCCGGATCGGCATCAAGGGATTGCGGAGCTCATGCCCCAGCATCGCCAGAAATTCATCCTTCCGGCGGTCGTATTCCAGGCGCAGTTCTTCGGCTCGCTTGCGCTCGGTGATGTCCAGGAAGGTGCCGATGATCTGCAGGACCGATCCGTCGGCCTCGCGGGCGAACACCCCATCTCGCGAAATACACCAGATCCAACGGCCGTCAGCGGTTCTGATCCGGTACTCGATTTCCAGTGTTTCGCCATTGGCCGTGTCGAGCAAGGCCTTGAAATGGGCGATGATGCGGCCTTGGTCGTCAGGGTGAAACAGATTGAAAAAGTCCTTCCCGCTCAGGCTCTGGAGGTCCTCGAGGGTATAGCCCGTCAGCTCGGTGCACTGGGCATTGATGAAGACATCCCGCCCGGCTTTCACATCGTAGATGTAGAGGCCGTTCAGAGAGGACATCAGGACCTTCTTGGCGAAGGCATCCCGCTCCTTGAGCTGCTGCTCGGCCGCTTTGCGCGCGGTGATGTCGCGGGCAATCGTGGACGCGCCCATGATTCGGCCCTGTTCGTCTTGCAGCGGCGAGACGGTGAGCGAGATGGCGATCCTTCGGCCGTCCTTGCCGAGACGCTCGGTCTCATAGTGATCAACCCGCTGGCCCTGGCCGATTTTCATGAGAATCTCCAAATCCTCCGCCTGCCGTTCGGGCGGAATGATGAAGCTGATGGGGCGGCCGATGGCTTCGTCCGCGGCGTAGCCGAACAGCCGCTCCGCGCCGGCATTCCAGCCGGTGATGACTCCATCCAGGGTCTTGCCGAGTATGGCATCGTCGGAAGACTCCACGATGGCCGCCCATTGGCGCTGCAAGGCATCCGTGCGCATCCGCTCGGTAAGGTCGGTGAGAGCCGTCAAATACCGGACCTCCTCCGCGTCATGGGTGAAGGTTTTCCGGCTGGCGAGCTGGACGGCGAGGCGGTCTCCCGTTGATGTTAGAAGGGTCAGCTCCGCCATGGCTTGCTCCTGCTGCAGACAGCCTTTGAGATGCGTTAGAAGTGTGGATTGGTCTTCGGGAGCCACGTAGCGGTGCAAGGGAGAGCCCACCAGATGCGTGCGCTCCCGGCCGAGCATTGTCGCCCCGGCCATATTGATGTCTCGGATCACCCCCTCAGAGTTCAGGCTCACATAGCCGATCGGCGCCCCGTCATAGAGCTCGGCATAGCGGTTGCGGGACCGTTTAAGGGCCCGCTGGGCCTCCTGAAGTTCGCGGTTCTGGGCCTCCAATTCCCGCACCTGTGCCTGGAGTTCACGGATCGTCCGCGTCAGCTCGTTTTGAAGCCGCTGAACGTCGCTGCAGTCCCGGCACGCTGCCAGGCTATGAAGAAGCTTGGCATCCGATAAGTCTTTGATGGTGGTCATTCTGGGATCCCCGTCTCCTCTTAAGTAACGTCATGGGCATCCCAGCCACTTCCGCCGCACCCAACGGGTACCGTTCTTCCCCCAGGAGGCGGCGGACTGAAAAGTTCTCCTTAGACTCGTTTCAAGGCCACGGTTGCACTGATCGCCGGGGATTGGACTCAAAAAATTGAATTTCACGAACGGCCATTGCCGGAATGTTTCCAGAGCAAACCTTGGGCGGGATAGCCGGCAGCCCGCGTGATCGGATTTCACCCAGCCGAATCGGAGCTGCGTCGATCGGATACTTATCTGTACTGTCACCCGAATGGCTTTGGAAAAAGCACCCAACGTTCGGTAAGAGCGCTTGTCAAAAATCAATCGGACTCAGAAAAGCGGTCCACCAATTCAAAGGAGTAAATGTCATGAACACCATTACGGTCAGAACCGATGGAGCCAGGGTCGGCGGTATCTGGTATGACGCCGGCTGCTATAGGGCGCCATTGCACGCGCAATTCGAAGGCCCCGGCTATTACTGGCTCGAACCCGTGGCCGATCATCATGGCGTCAGGTATTTCGAGAAAGGCATCTCGCTCGGGGCCTGCGATACCCAAGCGCAGTTGGATAGCGCGATTGACGTGGTGATTCGTGAGCATGGCGAGATGACGGATTCCATTTGGTTGCTCGGCGCAACCACCGCAATCAGCATTACCGTGGAGACGTTCGACCGATAAGCCTCGCTCCACGGCCAGAACCCGGTTCCGGCCGGATTTCTTGGTCTGTTACGAAGGCTTATCAGAGAGACAAGGATTTGTACTTATTTTGTGGCTGAATCAGATTCGGTCTAATGGGGCTCCCACGGGACACGCGCCGGAGGACGAGCCGGCCGGCCGAACCGCCGCCCCAGCCAGCCGTTCGGGTTCTGGCTTCGTTCTTTTCCGACCAAGCACCCGCTTCGATTGACGGGTCGGTCTGATCGGCGGGACCGGCCGCCGACACTTGTTCCAAAGGACGCTATGGATAAGCGAAGGACGCCGCCCAGATCGTGACGCCTAACCCGATAAGAAAAGGCATCGTTTCGCTTCGGCTGGCGTTTCGAGCCGTGGACCGAGGCGTTCGGAGCAGGTGAAGACGACCGCGATCAACTAGATGCCCGAGCTCTGGGCAGGGAGCGACAGATGATCAAGGACGCTTTCATTCTCGACCTAGTCGCCTACGAAGACCGAGGAGCGGATAAATCGCATGCTCCCGGCGTCTGCCGTTTCAAGTGAAGCCGAAGGGTAGCTCTAAATGTCAGTCCAGACCTATCGCGCTTAATGGAAGCACATGGCCTCGCGCGCATCATCGGCCGAATAGATGGCCAAGCCGATTGGATTTCCCATTTCTCATCCAGGAAGGAGAGCAAAATGGCCGTTAGTCAAGATTTCGCCAGCGTGGATCTGTCCGTGAAACCATATCTGGGCAGCGGCGCCCAGGAAATGCATCTGGAAAGCATTGTCCGGCTGTGGCGGGAACGCTTCGACGAAGACCACATCGAGAAGAGGCAGATCCTGTTCCGATGGCTGACCGAGAGGAATCCGTTCCGGGAGGGGCGTACGCCTTACTATCTCCTCACTCACGGCGGGCAGGTCGTCGGCATGCACGGACACATGCCGCTCAGATTTTCTCTGAGAGGCCGTCAGATGACGGGATATCTGGCGCATGACGACCTGCTGGCAAAGGCGTATCGAGGGAAGGGGCTCGGAAAGGTCCTGCTTCGTGGCGTGGCCGAACAGACCACCGATTTCGCCGGTGCCCTCTGGTTCAACGAGCCCAATCGCCACCTCTACCTCAAGGCCGGATGGCTTCCCGTCCCGGACTTTTATCCCTACTTCAAGATACTCGATCCGGCACCCTTCATCCGGCAACGGGTCGGCGGGCGCATTTCCCGCACCACACTCTCTTTGCTGGCCCGGAGTGCGCTTCGGGTGGGGGAACTCGCCCTTCGCGCCAGAATACCGCGGCGGATAGCCATCATCCCCATGATGCATTTCGACGAGCGCTTCGATGAGTTTTTCTCTAGGGTGTCTCCCGCCTTCGGACTGATGGTCGTCCGGGACCACTGGTATCTCAACTGGAAATTCGTCGAGCGTCCGTTCAGTAACTACCGGCGGTATGCTGCGTTCAATAACCAGGATACCCTCTGCGGGTATGCCGTGATCAAGCGAGCGAAAACGGGGGACCGTCTCCGCGGCCAAATCCTCGACATACTCGCGGATCCTCGGGAGCCGGAAGCGTTCGAGGGATTGCTGAACCAGTGCCTCCAGGATTTCAAGCGAAGCGGAGTGGATTGTGCGGAGATCATGTGCACCTACCCACCGTTCATCCGACAGCTTAGGCGCGCCGGCTTCCTGCGGGCACGCACACCGGAGCCGTTTATGGCCTGCAAGTGGGAGCAGCAGTTTGAGCGGTCTTTCGTCTCCAGCATTGGCAACTGGTATCTCACCTTCGGCGATGCCGATGGGGATGCCTGGGACGTGAACTCTCCGGAGCCCTGGTAGGCAGATCGCACCGTCGATCCTCCACGACCGTTCCCCCAAGACAGGTTCGGATGGATACCGTGGCCGCTACCCCGCGTGTTCCAGCCGAGCAAGGTGGGCACGGAATGTCCTGCCCGCTTTA
>NZ_JBDIVO010000298.1:0-5548 GCF_039794385.1 Methylocaldum sp.
AGGCGATCAAGATCGCCGAGCGTATCCGCACCCAGATTGCCGCATGGCCATGGACGAGCGCACAGGGTGACTCGATCGCCGTCACCGTCAGCATCGGTCTCACGGAGTTTCCGGACGCTGTGGCGAGACAGGCTGATTTGACGCCAAGCGGCGCTGCGGACCCGGATGCTTTGGAGCGTTTGGCGAAAGCCATCATGGATGCCGCGGATCAAGCCCTCTATCGGGCAAAACAGAACGGGAGGAATCAGGTCGTCGGTTTCTCCCCGAAGGGGGATGGTCAGGAGCCGGAAGCATGAGGCAGTGATGGGTTTTAAAAAGAAGAGTAAGAGTTGGCGTTCAGGGCGGGAGACAAGGGCAACCGACCCCAATCCCTCTCAACGTGCGGATGAGAATGTGAGTTCGAAGATACGTTAGACCGATCCAGTCGGATGAAAAATCAAGTTGATAAGGTGAAATGCGTTATGAAGAAAAAGAAAGCGTTAGTGGTTCTGGAAAATCCATGGTCGACCAACGGCAAGTTTAGTCATGAGTGCAGCGTCAAACCGTTCCTCACCGGCCTGAAAGAGCTCGAAGGCGATTTCGATCTCCTTTACGCAACCTTTTTCGATTTGGGGAGCTTCAGTAAGGCACTTGAACTTTACATCGACGGTTCCTATGAAAAGTATGTGCTCTATGTGGCGGCCCACGGTGAAACCAATGAGATTGCCGGGATCAAGGATCGGAAACTGCTCTACGGTGGCATAACCCCCGTTGCCGAAGCACAAAACCTGGAAGGAGTGCTATTCGGCTCATGCCTGTTCGGTTCCAAAACTGCGAAGTTGGAGGAACTGCTGCGTGATACCCGTCTTTGCTGGACTATCGGTTACCGGCATTCGGTGGACTGGTTCAGTGGCACACTGCTGGACCTCGCGATTCTCAAGGAGATGCTGTGCTTGAGAAAACGGGATATAGAAGACCGAGAGACGATATTGGAAAAGGTTAGGAAGGCCCTCGGGTTATTCAACCAAGATGCGATTGTGGGAACCGATAAAGAAAAACAACCGGTTCCGCTTAGCGAATTGATTTCGTTAGTGATTCAACCGAGCGGACAGGGCCACAAGCCACGGGATGCGTCGGAAGAGCTTTTCGCTGCATAGCCTGCGGAATTAAGGCGGCGAGTCGCTCTGGAATCGGGCGTCGAGGTTTCAGTAGCGACATTCAGTCTTGGGGTGCAGGGATATTAGTTTGTTGGGTCTATCTCACGTAGGAACAAAGACAAACCGCTATCTGAGGGAATCCTGTAGTCTGTAGTTCAGGCCGATCGCCACATGACCGGCAAAGTTTTCGCGACCTCGCGATAATTGGACTTTTGTGCGCGGAGCAGGAACCGCCGAACGGCTTTGGCATCACCCAGGCGATTGGCCTAGACACGGCGTTTTTGGACCGCAAGCGCGTCGTTCAAAGTCGTGATCATCGTAACCTCGCTGTGGTATGGAGACGAGGTCGCTGTAATCCGTGGGCACAACAAACCCAGTCGGGGGCGGGCGCCTGTCGATCGTTTGAACGATCATCCCGTGACCTTTCACATTCTCGATTCTCGACTACGCTAAACCCAGCCTCCGAACATCGGCTGGCGGTTTGGCATCATCTCCGAACGGCCGCGGATCGTGGAGAGGCAATGCACTCAACCCAAGACCGACCGCGAGGAACCGCGCGTGCGCGAGACGATCATGCGGCATATCGCAACGCTTCAATTGATACCGAGAGCACCCAAAGCGATTACCGTTGCACAACTGCACGAGAAGCTCGATCGCGCCGGCTTCCGGGTGTCCCGCCGTCAAGTCCAACGCGATTTGACGACCCTGTCGACGCAGTTCCCGCTGACGACCGACGAACGAAGCGTGCCCGGCTGGTCATGGCCCAAGGAGTAGCCCGTGTGCGAGCTGCCGGGACTCGATCCCAATACCGCGATGACGTTCGTGCTCGCCGAGCGGTTTCTCAAGGATCTGATGCCGCGTACGGTCCTCGATCACTTGCAACTTTATTTTGAACGAGCCTCGGCATTGCTCAGGGAACAGCGCGGGGGAAATCTTTACCAATGGGCGGAGCGGGTCGAGGTATTGCCGCGCACCCAAAGTTTGATTCCGGCCGAGGTCCGTGCCGAGGTGGCAGACGTGGTTTCGGACTGTATCCTCTTGGGTAAACGTCTTGAGGGACGCTATCGGCCACGAAGCGGTCCCGTCCGAGCCTACCGGATCGATCCTTTGGGGCTGGTATTCCGTGGCAGCGCCGTCTACCTGGTCGGGACCTATGCCGGGAGCGAAACCATCCTCCAGTTTGCACTGCACCGCTTCGAAACGGCCGACGCTCTGGAGGAGCCGAGCGTCGTGCCCGAGGGCTTCAACCTCCAGGACTATATCCGCGCCCGTCATTTCGATTATTTGCACGACGGAGGCGGGCCGCTACGCCTCAAGTGCCGGTTCAGCCGTTTCGCCATCAACAATCTCATGGTAATGCCGCTAAGCGACGATCAGGTGATCACGCAAGAAACCGACCGCACCTATCTTCTCAGCGCCACGGTCATGAATACCCACCAACTCCGCTGGTGGCTTCGGGAGTTCGGCGATCAGGTCGAGGTCCTGGAGCCGACCTCGCTTCGGGAGGAGTTCCGGACAATGGCCCGTCACTTCGCGCGGATGTACGAAACCGCGGATTTCGATTGGCCGTTCGAGCCCTTGGGAGCAACCCGCGGTGCGACATCGGATCAGCGTGATGCCCACGCCAAGGATACGTCACCCCGTCGGGAAACGGTAAGGGCATAAGTCGTCATTCACCGCGCGACATTGGATGTCGCGCCCGCCAGGTAATCTGACACGCATTCCATGATTGATCTCATCCCCAAAGGACGCTATACCATGCCGATACCTGATCATACCCATTCACCGGATTCCGGCCTCGTGCGGTCGTTTCACCGCGCTTTGATACACCTTTGCGAGCGAGCGCAACGCGATTACGGCCATCGGCCTACCCGTCTGTTGCAGATGATCGATCGCCATGGGGCAGTGAAGGCCGCCGAGCGGCTCGTCGCGGATGCCCGATCTTCCGACTATCTCACCCGCATGTGGGAGCACCGTGCCCTGGAGAACACCGTGGAAGCTCTGATCCTTAACCCGGATTGGGGGCAACTTTTCTCGCCGGAGACGCGAGCGTCTGCGCTCCGGAAACTGGAGCAGCTCGGCTGGTCACCGGACGGTGTCGACCGGATGGAGGCCGTATGACATTGGAACTCGAGACCGCCATCCGAGCCGCCCTCGCGGCGGGCAATTTGCTCCGCTCGGAATTCAACCGAGGAGATGGACCCCGAGGATCGGTCGGACATGCCGAGGCGGACGAGCCGGCCGAACGGCTGATCTTCGATCGTCTCACGACCGAGTTTCCCGGGTACGGTTACCTCGGGGAGGAACTCGGATCGAGAAAAGCGCCCTCGAGCGCGGATGAGTTTCTCTGGGTAGTCGATCCCAACGACGGCACGAGCGCCTATCTCCGGGGTTTTCGCGGTGCCGCCGTGTCCATCGCCTTGTTGCGTCGGGGGGAGCCGGTGCTCGGTGTGGTTTACGCCTACAACCATCCGGATGACGACGGGGACCTGATCGCCTGGGCAGAGGGGAGTCCGGTGCGTCGGAACGGAACCATCGTGCGGCGGGCATGGCCCGACCGGGTCACGGCCGAATGCACCGCGTTCATTTCGCAAAGTGCCGACCGCAATGCGCGGGCAAACGCGGAGATCGTCTCGCCGATGCGCTATCGCGCGGTCCCCAGCATCGCCTACCGGCTTGCGCTCGTTGCGGCGGGGGAGGGCGACGTGGGCGTATCGCTCAACGGGCCAACCACCTGGGAGTTGGCGGCCGGCCATGCGCTGCTTCGAGGCGCCGGGGCTGAACTTTACGACGATCGTGGCGAACCGATTCGCTATTCGGCCCAAGGCGAATGCAACCATACCGGCGATGTGTTCGGCGGTGCCGAAGCCTTGGTCCGGCATTTGGCCGGCAAGGCATGGGAGTCGGTTTTCCGACGACCGCTGCCTCAGGACTGTGTTGGCTTGTTATGGCCGGTGAAAGGCGGTGGCCCCATCGATGCAGGGATGCTGGCGAGAGCCCAGGGTTGTCTGCTCGGGCATTTGGCCGGGGATGCCTTGGGTAGCCTGGTGGAATTCCAAATGCCCGATGAAATTCGTCGCAACTATCCTGACGGCGTTCGACAGCTTTCCGACGGCGGCGTGTGGCAGACGCTTGCGGGGCAACCGACCGACGACTCGGAGTTGGCGTTGGCTCTGGCGCGTAGTCTGGTGGTCAAGGGCACCTATGACCCAGCGGCCGTTGCCGAAGCCTACGTGGCCTGGTATCGCTCGGCGCCCTTCGACATGGGGGCGGCCACTGAACGGGCCTTGCGGGCAGCCAGTAACGCAAGTGAAGCGCCCGCGGAGGCGGCACTGCACGAGGCGGACCCGGCCAGCCAGGCGACGGCGCCCTGATGCGGGTGAGGCCCCTGGGGATCTTCGGCGCCTATGCCGACCCGACTCAACTGGACGCCTGGGCTGCCCAGGACGCGGGGCTGACTCACTCTCATCCGGCCTGTCGGCAGCTCAATCAACTTTATGTCCGGGCGATCGCCGAAGCCGTTCGGAACGGACCCGATCCGGCCAGCCTTTATCGCAGTATCCTGACCTGGGCTGATAATCTCGGAGTCGACGATGCTGTCTTCGAGGCTACGCATCGGGCTGTAAAGGCACCGCCTGCGGATTTTCTGGAGCATCAGGGTCGGGTGCTGATCGCCTGGCAAAATGCGCTGTATCAGCTCTTGCACGCACCGTCCTTAGAAGACGGGCTAGTCGATACGATCGGCTGGGGCGGCGATACCGACACCAATGCGGCCATTTGCGGCGCTTTACTTGGCGTGGTGTACGGCCGCAAGGCCATCCCCGCCGCCTGGCTGAATCGGCTCCTCACCTGCCGGCCTATCCACGGGCTGCCCGGTGTTCACCGGCCGCGGCCGGCGTGTTATTGGCCGGTGGACGCCTTGATCGTGTGGCGGAGCGGTTGTTGCGCAAGACAGCGCTGTCAGCGGTCTCGGGCGGATAGAAGAGGCCGATCCGTCCTTGGCAGCTCGGCGCCTGAGGCGATCACTCTGTCAGGCGCTGGGCTAACGGTCCTTAATAGCCGTCTCCGAAAAGCACCATTTCCACACCGCGGACGGTCCACGGCGCACTGTCGCCATTCGGGAGAGGCATTTTGCCGTGGGCGCCCTCGCGATTGAGACGGTCGCGCAACGCCTTGACCAGGCGGCTGCCGGCAAATTGAGCGGACCATTTGCCGTACCCGAGCGGCCATCGAAGTTTAAGGCTATCCTGACGCCGAGCGCGGGTGCCGCCCCGGCCGGGAACCAGCCCAAGGCCGTTGAAGAAGTCGGGGATCTCGGATAATCCCGCCTGGCTGAGCAAATAGTCCAGCCGTCGAATGATCGAAGTCGCGACGCGGCTATCCCAGATAACTTGCGGCACCTTGTTGGTCTG
>NZ_JBDIVO010000299.1:0-5539 GCF_039794385.1 Methylocaldum sp.
CCGTTTGCGATTGGAGCACCGAAGCCACCCTTCCCTGCCGGGGTGACGTCATTCGTCTTAACTTAACGGCATTGACGCCAAGGGTACGGGGTGTCAGGTTGAAGCTTAGAGCACACGTCGGGCATATCAGAAAAGGCTTAAATCGACTCTACTCTGACGCATCTAAGCCGGCTGGTCTGACGCCAGGTTGAGGTTAAGCTCAGCCGGACATGCCGAGCTGATAAAGAACCACCGGCCAGCAAAATGCGTTACCCTACCCCTCTCGAGCCAGCCGCGCCGATGACTCACAAACTCATGATTTCTTGCCGTCGGCAGCAACCAGCGGCGGCGTGGCGTTAGCCCCGCCTCCCAGAGATTTGTACAGAGAAATCAGATTAACGGCAGTGAGGGCTCGTGAATTAGCGAGTTCACTTTCCACCGCATACAGGGCGCGTTGTGCAACCAGCACGTCCAGCAGGGAAATGACGCCGGCTTCGAAGCGCAGTTGGGATAAACGCACCGCCTCTTGCTGGTCCTCCACCGCGCGTGCCAGCGTTTGACGTCGGATCTCTTCCTTGAGATAGCGGGTCAGCGCGGTTTCGGTTTCCTTGAGCGCCTCCAGCACACCCTTTTCGTAAGCAAAATAGGCTTCCCGTTGTTTGGCCTCGGCCAGCTTGATTCCTGCCTTGATGCGGCCAAAGTTGAGCAAGGGCTGCACCAGGTTGGCGGCGTTGCCATAGGAAAACGCCGCGGACTTGAACAAACTTTCGATATCGGTATTTCGCAATCCGAGAAACGCCGACAGCGAGATTTTCGGAAACAGCTCCGCGATAGCCGCCCCCTGCATCGCGGTAGCGGCCGCCAACTGGCGCTCGGCGGCGCGCAGGTCAGGCCGATGGCGGATGGTATCGGCGGCCAGCGCACCGGGCTGCTGGCCCGTCAGCGCTTCCAATTGACGCAGGGCAGCGGTCTTGCCGGCTTCCAGGGTGGGAATCTGCGCCTCGGTGGTCTCCGCTTGGGCTTTGGCGCGCACCACATCATGGCGGGTTCCGATGCCCTCTTGCAGCAGCCTTTCGGTCTGCGCCACGGTCTGCCGCATACTGTCCAGGTTCGATCGGGTGATGGCCAGCAGGGCCTGAGCGTTGCGGTAGTCGATGTAACTGCGCGCCAGCTCGGAGCTTAACGTCACCAGGGATTGAGCGTATTGGTCACCGGCCGCTTCCAGTTCCGCCGAGGCCGCCTCGAGGCGCCTTTGCTGGCGTCCGAACAGATCGATTTCCCACAAGGCATCGAAGCCGATCTCGAACAGGTTGTAGCGTATGCCCGGCCTCAGGCCGGGCATCGGGTTATCTTGGCGCTGCACGCCCCCCGTCACATCGACCGACGGAAACAGTTCTGCGCGGGTGCTGCTCCGTTCGGCTCGGGCCTGTTCGATTCGGGCCAGTGCGATTTTCACGTCGAGATTGCGCGCCAAAGCTCGATCCATGAGGCGATCCAGTTCGTAATCGCCGAAGGCTCGCCACCATGCCTTCAAATTTTCCGGTTTGGCCCATAGCAGATCGGCGCCGATCTTCTCATCTGCGTGCCATCGATCCGGAACGGCCGGAACAGGCGCCCGATAATCTGGACCTACCGTGCATGCCGCCAGGCTCATTGCGAATAGTGACAGTGAAAATTGGAGCTTGGTGTTCAATGTCGTTGTGTATCTGTTGTGCGTTTTTTCATCCAGACCATCGCCTGCCGTTCTACTGTGTCCGCACTAAGCCAGCTTGTTGCGGAACATCCAGGCGGCGATGGGCAGCGTCACGGCCGCAATCATCAGAAGTGCCAGCATTTCGGGCAGCAGCTGGACGATGCCGGCACCCTCCAGATAGATCTGGCGCGTCATGCTGATGGCATAACGGAGCGGGTTCACGGCGGTAAGGTATTGAAGTGCGTCCGGCATGGTCATCACCGGCGTGGTCAAGCCGGACAGCAGCATGAACGGCATCATCACCACGAGCGTACCGATCATGGCCTGCTGCATGTTTCGGGCGATGGAGGAGAGGAACAAGCCGATCCCGACCGATGCCGCCAGGAACTCGGCAAGGCTCAGGTAAAGCACGAAGTAGGAGCCCGCAAAGGGAATTTGGAACCATAGCTGGGCGACCAGCAGGATCGAGGTGGCCTGAATCAGCCCGACGATCATCGACGGCAATGCCTTGCCGACCATGATCTCGTAGGGACGGAAAGGCGTCACCAGCAATTGCTCGAAAGTGCCTGCCTCCCGTTCGCGAGCCACCGACATGGCGGTCAGGCTCATCGTCATCATCATGGTGATCGTCCCGATCAACGAGGGAATCATGATCCACTGTGTCTCAAGGTTGGGGTTATACCACGCCCGGGGCGTCACCTTGATGCCGGGCGGCGGCGTAACGCCGTTCTCCTGGCGCCACCTCTGCACGAAGTTCGCGGCCAGGGTGCTCACATACCCTTGCGCGGTTCCGGCGGTGTTGGTGTTGCGCCCGTCGGCGATCGCCTGGACCTTGGCGGTACCATCCGCCATCAATTGGCGCTCGAAGTCCCGGTCGATGATCACCGCGAGGACAGCGCGGCGATCCGTGATCGGGTCGGCAATGTCGGAAGCGTTTTGCAGCGTGGCGATACGATCGAAAGTGCCCGAACCATCGAGGGTGGCGATGAAGGCCCGCGACGCCGCACTGTGATCGCGATCGAGCAGCACATAGGGGACATGGTTCAGATCGTAACTGGCGGCGTAGCCAAAAATCAGGCACTGCAAAATGGGCGGCACGAACACCGTGACCCGGCTCTTGCGATCTTTCAGGATCGCCAGAAGCTCCTTGCGGATGAGGGCGAGGATGCGAAATAAGGAGTCGGTCATGGCAACCTCAGTCGATGCGCTTGCGGGTCGCCTTGGCGGCCATGGCCATGAGCAGTGCGGCCATGCCGGCGAGGACGAGCGCGTTGGGCAGGATGATGGGCCACACGTCCCCGGCCAGAAACAGGGTCTGCAGCGAGCTGACGAAATAGCGGGCAGGAAAGATGCTGGTCACGATCTGGGCGCCCCAGGGCATGCTGCGGATGTCGAAGATGAAGCCCGACAGCAGGGTCGCTGGCAGGAAGGTCACCAGAAAGGTGATCTGGCTGGCGAGAAATTGGCTCTTGGTCGCCGACGAAATCACCAGTCCCATACCGAGCGCCACCAGCAGGTAGAGCGAGGAGACCAGCACCAGCAGCCAAAGCGACCCACGCAAGGGGACGGCGAACAAAAACTGGCTGCCGGCAACCGCAAGGACGAGCCCGAACATGCCCATGACGAAATAGGGCACGGTTTTGCTCAGCAGGATTTCGACGGGACGAACGGGGGTCGCGAACAGCGCCTCGAAGGTGCCGCGCTCCCATTCCCGGGCGATGACCAGGGAGGTCAGCAAGGCTCCGATCAAGGTCATGATCAGGACGATCAGGCCCGGAACCAGGAACTCTCGTTGGCCTCGTTGAACCACAGCCGGCCCTCGATGGCGATAGCAGAGCCGCCTGCAGCGGCGCGGCCTTCGGCGATCTCGCGAGCCAGCCAGGTCGCTACCGCGCCCCTTGCGTAACTGATCGCGATGCGGGCGGTGTTGGCGTCCGTCGCGTTGACCGCCACCAACAGATCGGCTTCGCCGCGCGCCACATCCCGTGCGAAATGGGGCGGAAAGCGAACGACGGCGCTGACTTGATGCTCGGTCATCAGCCTCGCCGCCTCGGCCATGGTATTGACCGGGTGTACCCGGAAATAGCTCGAAAGGCTCAGCGCCGCGCTGACGGCGGAGGTCTCTTCGGAAGCGTGCTCGACGACGACTGCGACGGGGAGATGCTTGAGATCGAAGGAAAGCCCGTAGCCGAACAGGATCAACATCACGATCGGCAGGACGACGCCGATGGCGATGGCGCTGGGGTCCCGGAGGATCTGCCAGGTTTCCTTGCGGATCAATGCCCATACCCGCCGGGCACGGCTTCGCGCCATCAGCTCCTGGCCGGTCATTGCGCCGCCTTCCCTACGCTGTGCCGGGATTGCTCGACGATGGCAATAAAGGCATCCTCCATGGTGGGCAGCTGCCCACTTCGGGGCTCCCCCTGGGCGCGGATCGCCGCCGGCGAGCCTTCCGCCAGGGCGATGCCGCCATCCATGATGATCACACGGTCGCAATATTCGGCCTCTTCCATGAAGTGGGTCGTGACGACGACGGTCACCCCCTGTTCCGACAGGGCCGTGATCCGGCCCCAAAACTCGCGGCGAGCCAGAGGATCGGCACCGCTGGTCGCCTCATCCAGAAACAGGATTTCCGGTTCATGCAGCAGCGCCGTGGCCATCGCCAGCCGCTGTTTGTACCCCCCCGGCAGCTTTCCGCTCGGCAAGGCCGACATCGGGCCGAGATCGAACTGGTCTTTCGCCCAGGCGATGCGGTCGCGTTTTCTGGAACCGCGCAGACCATAGGCGCTCGCGAAGAAATCCAGGTTCTCATCCACGGAAAGGTCGCCGTAGAGCGAGAATTTCTGAGCGACGTAGCCCAGTTTCGCCCGTGCCTCGGCACGGGCGGTCCTCAAATCGGCCCCCGCTACCCGGAGGCGCCCGCCAGTGGCCGGGATCAGCCCGCATAGCATGCGAAACGTGGTGCTCTTGCCCGCCCCGTTCGGCCCCAACAGTCCGTAGATTTCCCCGCGCCGTACCTGAAAGGACACATGGTTCACGGCGACGAAGTCGCCGAAGGTCCGAACCAGATCGAGAACTTCCACGGAAGGAACGCCGACCGCCTCGCTGGGACGGCGGCCCAGCGTGATGGATGGGGAATGGATCTCGCCGACCGCGGCTCGGAACAGCGCCATGAAGCCGTCTTCGAAGCGCGGGGCTGCGGGTTCAAACTCGAGGCCGCCCTCTCCGCCATCATCTTGAGGGACGCGCGACGAGCGGGTAACGACCCGAACCTTCCCTGCCTCGGGTACGGCGTCCGCCACACCTGGATGCTTGAACAGGCGTGCCTGCAGAGAGCGGGCCGTGGAGCCCTCGGAGGAGGTGGCGAAAAACACGCGCCCTTCCGCCCGAGAGGTGATCTCCTCCGGTGTCCCTTCCGCGAGCACTTTGCCTTGATGCAGGACCACGGCATGGTCGCAGAACGCGGCCTCGTCGAGATAGGAAGTGCTGACGATGACCGTCAACGCCTCCTCACGCACCAGACGCCGCACGATTTCCCACAACTCTCGGCGGGACAACGGGTCGACGCCCACGGTCGGTTCGTCCAGCAACAACAGGTCGGGCGGACGGACCAAAGTGCAGGCGAGGCCCAGTTTCTGTTTCATGCCGCCGGAGAGCGCTCCCGCCAAGCGACCGGTGAACGGGCCGAGGGCGGTCATCTGCAGCAGGCGGGGATAGACCGCCATGCGCGCCGCTGGGCTGATGCCGTGCAGTTCGGCATACAGATCCAGATTTTGCTGGACGGTCAGATCTTCGTAGAGGCCGAACCGCTGGGGCATATAACCGATGCGGTCCTGTATGGCCTGCGGGTCGGACGAGGCGTCGATG
>NZ_JBDIVO010000300.1:0-5526 GCF_039794385.1 Methylocaldum sp.
CTCCGGATCAGTTCGAGACGGTGCGCGATACGCTCGCGCAAGCCGGGCTCGCGCCAGAGAGCGCGGAGGTGACTATGCGAGCCAGCACCAGCGTGGCCTTGGACAAGGACGACGCGGAAAAGATGATCCGCCTTCTGGAGCGTCTGGAAGATTTGGACGACGTGCAAAATGTTTATTCCAATGCCGATATCAGCGAGGAGATCCTCGCCCAGATCGGATAAAGAGGCGATGTGACGGTCGTTTTGGGACTGGACCCGGGGTCACGCCGTACCGGCTACGGCGTCGTTCGCGATAGCGATAAAGGACCCGTCTTGATTGCCTGTGGGTGTATTCGCACGGAAACGGATCATTTTCCCGAACGCCTCAAGCAAATCTATGACGGGGTCTATAAAATCGCGCTCGAATTCCGGCCCGACGAACTGGCCATCGAGCAAGTATTCATGCACAAGAATGCCGATTCGGCTCTGAAGCTCGGGCAGGCCAGGGGAGCCGCCATCTGCGGGGGCCTTGCGGCGGGATTGCCGGTTCATGAATATGCCGCGCGGCAGGTGAAGCAGGCCCTGGTCGGAAAAGGCAGTGCGGACAAGCTGCAAGTCCAGCACATGGTGCGTTTCCTGCTCAAATTTTCTTCGCCGCTGCAATTGGACGCCAGTGATGCTTTGGGCGTGGCCTTGTGCCATATCCACCACCGGCAGACCTTGCGGCGTCTGCGGCTGGCCGGAGTTGTGATGCGATGATCGGATTTTTGCGCGGTTTGGTGGTCGCCAAAAAGCCGCCTTCTCTTTTGTTGGACGTGCGCGGCGTCGGGTACGAGATCGACGCGCCGATGTCGACCTTCTACAAGCTGCCGGAGATCGGCGAAGAGGTGACGCTGTACACCCATCTGGCGATCCGCGAGGACGCCCACAGCCTGTTCGGATTCGTATCCGAGGCGGAGCGCGCCCTGTTCCGCAGCCTGATCCGTGTCAGCGGCGTCGGTGCGAAGCTCGCCCTGGCGATTCTGTCGGGTTTGAGCGCCGAAGAGTTCCACCGTTGCGTGGAAGCGCAGGACGCCGCCCGTCTGGTGCGCTTGCCGGGGGTCGGCAAGAAAACCGCGGAACGCTTGATCATCGAAATGCGGGACCGTCTGCCCGAGCTGCCCACGGTTCATCTGCCCGGCGCGGGAACCCTGCCGGCACCGGCGGCGAGTCCGGTGGACGATGCGGTCAGCGCATTGATCGCTTTAGGATTCAAGCCGCAGGATGCCAGCAACCTGGTGCGGAAGGTTCCGGTCGACGGCAAGAGCAGCGAGGAGATCATTCGTTCAGCCTTGCAGTCCGCGGCGAAGTAAAAACCGGCTGAACTTTGATACGATAGAATCCGAGCAGCCATGGCGAATCCAGCGATTAAACCCGCGACCTACGAAGACATTCTCGCCCTTCCGCCCAATTTGGTGGGAGAAATCGTTTACGGGCGCCTGATCACCCATCCCCGTCCGGCGCCGCGTCATGCGCGGGCGTCATCGAATCTCGGGGTTCGGATCGGCGGTCCTTTCGATTTGGGTGATGGCGGCCCCGGAGGCTGGTGGATTTTGGACGAGCCGGAGCTTCATCTCGGTGGGCACGTCCTGGTGCCGGACCTGGCCGGATGGCGACGGGAGCGAATGCCCCGCTTGCCCGATGCCGCCTGGTTCGAATGCGTACCGGACTGGGTTTGCGAAGTGCTGTCGCCGTCTACGGCCCGCGACGACCGCGCCGAAAAGCTGCCGCTCTACGGCTCCCTGGGCGTAGCTCATGCCTGGCTGGTCGACCCTGACACGCGGGTTCTCGAGGCTTACGAAAACCAGCAGGGGCGCTGGTTGCTGGTACAGACCCATGCCGGCGACAGCCGGGTTTCCGTTCCGCCTTTCGAAGCCGTCGAATGGGCGTTGGGGGAACTGTGGGCGGAGTAATTGCCGCTCAAAATAGACCGTATTTATAACTATGCCTACCCACCGTCTCATCAATCCCGCCGGCTCCCCGGACGAAGACGCAGTCGACCGCGCCATACGTCCGCGCCGTCTGGACGACTACATCGGCCAGGCGGCCATGCGCGAGCAGATGGCGATCTTCATTCAAGCGGCCCTGGCGCGACGCGAAGCTTTGGATCATGTTCTGATTTTCGGTCCGCCGGGACTCGGCAAAACAACCCTGGCCAACATCATCGCCAACGAGATGGGCGTCAGCCTACGCCAGACCTCGGGGCCGGTTCTGGAAAAGGCGGGGGATTTGGCGGCTTTGCTGACCAATCTGGAGCCGCGCGACGTTCTTTTCATCGACGAGATCCATCGCTTGAGCCCGATGGTGGAGGAGGTTCTCTACCCGGCGATGGAGGATTACCAGATCGACATCATGATCGGCGAAGGTCCGGCTGCGCGTTCGATCAAGCTGGATATCCCGCCGTTTACCCTGGTGGGTGCGACTACCCGGGCCGGACTTTTGACTTCGCCCTTGCGTGACCGATTCGGGATCGTCCACCGCCTGGAGTTCTACACGCCGGAGGAATTGACCCGGATCGTCACCCGCTCGGCGAAAATCCTCGGCGTTGAAATGAGCCCCGAAGGTGCCCGCGAAATCGCGCGCCGGTCGCGCGGAACGCCGCGCATCGCCAACCGGCTGTTGCGGCGAGTTCGCGATTTCGCCGAAGTCATGGCGGACGGAAGAGTCACCGTCGAGGTGGCCGGCAAGGCGCTGGAAATGCTGAACGTCGACCATAACGGCTTCGACCAGCTCGATCGCAAGCTGCTCCGCACCATGATCGAGAAATTCGAGGGCGGTCCGGTAGGGCTAGACAACATAGCCGCCGCGATCAGCGAAGAGCGCGGCACCATAGAGGACGTTCTGGAGCCTTACTTGATTCAGCAAGGCTTCATCATGCGCACGCCGAGGGGGAGGGTTGCGACGCGCACGGCTTACCTTCATTTCGGTCTGGAGCCGCCGAAGGCGCTCAATGTGAACGAGGAGCTCTTTTAGTTGGGGGATATTTCCGAACAAAGCGGGTTTCGCTGGCCCGTCCGCGTATATTACGAAGACACCGATGCCGGCGGCGTGGTTTATCACGCCAGCTATCTCAGATTTTTCGAGCGGGCAAGGACCGAGTTTTTGCGTTCGTTGGGTTTCGAGCAGGATGACCTTCGGACCCGACATGGGATCTTGTTCGCCGTTCGCTCGATGCAGATCGACTACGTGAAAGCGGCACGGTTCAACGAGATGCTCTGGGTGTCTGCCGAAGTGGAGCAGTTGAAGTCGGCGAGCTTGACGTTCAAACAACTGGCGGTACGGCAAGATAACGAACTCGTGTGCGAGGCGCGGGTGCGCGTCGTCTGTCTCGTCGCCGAAACCTTCCGGCCCACGGCCATTCCTGATTTTTTATTGCAACGGTTAAAAAATGACCTCTGAACTCTCCATATTCAAGTTAATCACCGAAGCGAGCCCGGTGGTCCAGATCGTTATGCTCATTCTGGTTTTGGCATCGGTTATTTCATGGACCTTCATTTTTTCGAAATACAAGGAGATCAGGCGCGCCGAGGAGACTTCGGAGGAGTTCGAAGAACGCTTCTGGTCGGGGATAGATCTTGCCGATCTCTACCGCCAATTGACCCGAGAGGATCTGGGGACGGAAGGGCTCGAAAATATCTTCATGGCCGGATTCAAGGAATTCGCGCGGCTGCGGCAACAGCCGAACATCGGTCCCGATGCGGTGATGGAGGGAACGCAGAGGGTGATGCGCGTGGCCCTGAACCGCGAATTGGAGAGCCTGGACGAGCGCTTGCCGTTTCTCGCCACGGTCGGTTCCACGAGTCCCTACGTCGGACTGTTCGGCACCGTGTGGGGCATCATGAACTCGTTCCGGTCGCTCGGCAGCGTCAAGCAGGCGACCCTGGCCATGGTGGCGCCCGGCATTTCCGAAGCGCTGGTGGCGACCGCCATGGGCTTGTTCGCCGCGATTCCGGCGGTCATGGCCTATAACCGCTATTCGACCGATATCGGGCGGCTGGCCAATCGGTACGAAGCGTTCACCGAAGAATTCCTGAGCTTATTGCATCGTCAGGCGCACGCAAAATGAACGTATCATCCGGGGGAAGCGGGCGCGGCTGTCGCCGCAGGCCCATGGCCGAAATCAACGTCGTTCCTTATATCGACGTCTCTTTGGTGCTCTTGATCATTTTCATGGTGACGGCGCCGCTGCTTCAAACCGGGGTGGACGTGGATCTTCCCCAAGCCGAGGCCAGAACCGTCGATCCGCAGCAGGATCTGCCCATCATCGTATCGATCAATGCCGAAGGCCGCTTGTTCGTGGATGCCGGCAATCAGGAGGACGTCGAGGTCGATTCCGACGCGCTTACCGCCAGAGTCATGGATGCTCTCCAGAAAAAACCGGGGCTCTCGGTCTTGATTCGGGGCGACAAGACCGTGGATTACGGCAAAGTCGTGATGGTCATGGCCTCGCTCAAAAACGCGGGCGTACCGAGCGTCGGATTGATGACGGGCCCGGCCGAGGACGAATGAGTCGTTCCCATTCCAAACGCTACCGTGGTCCGTTCGGGCTATCGGTGGCGCTACACGCTGTTCTGATCCTTCTTTTTGCGGTTCAGTTCGATTCCGTCACGCCGGTCGCGCAGCCGCCCCAGCCGGAAATCATTCAGGCGACAGCGGTCGACGAATTCCAGATCGAGCGGGGACGGCAAGCCAGGCGGCGCGAGGAGCAGGCCCGTCAGGAAAAGCTGGAAGAGGAGCGGCGCGTCCAAGAAGAGGCCGAACGCCGGGAGCAGGCCGAAGCCCAAGAATTGAAGCGCAAACAGGACGAAGATGCCAAGCGGCAAGCCGAACTGGAAGCTCAGCGCAAAGCCGAGGCGGAGGAAAGAAAACGCCTGGAGGAGGCCAAGCGCCTCGCCGACCAGAAGCGTAAGGCCGACGAATCCAGGCAAGCTGAGCTGGAAGCCAAGCGCAAGGCGGAAGAACAGGCGTTGCGCAAAGCGGAGGCGGAAGCGAAGAAACGCCAGGAGGAAGATCGCCGTCAGGCCGAGCTCGAAGCCAGACGCCGGGCTGAAGAGGAGGCGAGGCGAAAGGCCGAAGTCGAAGCTAAACAAAAAGCCGAGGCCGAGGCCAAGCGTCAAGCGGAGGCCGAGGCAAAACAGAAGTCGGAGTTGGAAGCCAAGCAGAAGGCGGAAGCCGAGGCGAAACGGAAAGCGGAGCTCGAAGCCAAACAGAAAGCCGAAGCGGAAGCGAAACGGAAGACCGAGTTGGAAGCCAAACGGAAAGTCGAAGCCGACGCGAAGCGAAAAGCCGAGCTGGAAGCCAGACAAAAGGCGGAAGCCGAGGCAAAACGGAAAGCCGAGTTGGATGCCAAGCAAAAGGCTGAAGCGCAACGCAAAGCTGAACTGGAAGCCAAACTCAAGGCCGAAGCGGAAGCGAAGCGGAAGGCCGAATTGGAGGCCAAACAAAAGGCGGAAGCCGAGGCGAAACGGAAAGCTGCCGAATTGGAAGCTAGACAGAAAGCGGAGGCCGA
>NZ_JBDIVO010000301.1:0-5513 GCF_039794385.1 Methylocaldum sp.
ATATAGCGATGGACATTCGTGCCGTTCGCGGTCCGTTCGTGCAAGCCCAGCTTCAGGAAACGCTTCTGCACTTTGTCCCAGGAGCCATCGGATGCATCGGGCTCTTTGGCGAAATCCTGAAATAAACCGGGGCTGACCAGTAACACGCCTTCCGGTACGACATGAATCCGGGTGCCCGGATTGTTGTAATCCAGTTTTTTGCTGGCAATTCCCGCAACCAGCCAGGCTAGGAAGGCTTCACCGAGATCATCGGGAGAAGCGAAAGACAGAGGCGACTTTAGCTCGTAGTGCTGATGCTCGGCTGAATGGCCGGGTGGGTTGGGGCTGGCATTCACCGGGGCAGTCACGGATTCCGGGATCTCTGGGATTGGAGTGGGTCGAGGCTCGCCGGAAACCGTGCCTTCCGGAGTTTTATCCACCTGCACCTGTGCTTGGCATTGAGGCGGGGAATCCGGCGTGACGGTACCCTTGAATTGGTCGGGCCAGCGATCCCGATTCGGCCAAAGCCGGGGGACCGGAATTCGAATCAGCGTCAACTCATGCCCCCAACCTTCGCCATTGACCATCGCACGCCAGATCGCGCGATCGTTGCAGGCCACCAGAACGCCGTGTTCCTGCAAGACATCGAAGATGCGGTCGTTCTGGGTCGGAATGCCGGTGTGTCCTGATTGCACGAGATGCAAACGTATGGCATCGACGGTGCGCTTGCTGACCATCCAGAGATCGTCACCGACTCGCCATCCGGCCGCGCCGTTTCGGTTGAGCGGCAGCTCCCTTTCGTCGATCAGAAACCGCAAGGCGGCGATCAGCTTCTCATGCAGCGGAACGACGGAACCGGATGCTGCTCGCTGCCCCGGCTCCGCTCCCAGATTCCGCGCCACCGATTCGGAATCGGCCTTATTGACGATCTCGCCGATCGCTCCGGCCCCCGCCGTATCTCCGCCGATACAGGAAAGCCACGCCGAAAACGCCTCGCGGTCGCCGGCGAGCCAAGTCAAGCCTTCGGCGGGGATGATTCGATTCACCAATAGCAGCGAAGCTTTTTCATGCAATCGATACTGCCGCTTCGGCACGAATGCCGTGCGATACCACCGAGCATGGGGATCGTCCGTCAGACTGCCTATCCAGGGGTCCCACTGCCCGGAGTCTTTGCCGCGTTCGTCGAACACTGTAACAACCTGGTCGACGGCCGGTTTCGCCAGGTCGTGCAGCAAGGCCGCCGTAAAAACGGCATAGGTCCAAAGATCGCGCTTATGGTTTATGTCCTCCGGCACAGCGCCGGGCGGCAACAGGTAGGCTTGCCGCAGTTTCAGCGCGATCGCGGCGACCTCCAATCCATGATCGAGCATGCCGCCGGCATAGGCATGATGGTGAGCTTCCGAGGCGGGGAGCTGCTGCACGAATTCGGCAAATCGGTTGATGGCCGCGACGTAATAGACTTGAAAATGATGCCGAGTTGCTCCCGCCAACTCCTCGATAAGGTTGACATGCTGTCGGCGACTGAGCAGCAGTTCCTGGGGAGACAAAACCGGCAAAGCGCCGGCTGGCCGGCAATCAGTTGGTTCAGGCGACAGCGCAGCCGGGGCTGCTGGCGACCGGTGCATGAACCATCCAAAGATCGGAAGCTTCATGGTGAAAACTCCAAGGGCTACCATGCCGTTAGCAGGCATAGAGCCTCTCGCAAAAATACTCTTCAGATCAGATTTGTGCGACCTAAAACCATTTAACTATCCGATCTCTATCCGTGACTCATGAATTCAACGCTTCTGAATTCTTCGAACCCTCAAATTTCTCCGAACAAGCCCGGAAACATGATCTTGACCACGTTGCTCGGAGCGGTGGCCAAGGACTTTTTGCCGCCCCGTCAACTTTCGAGCATAACTCACCTCAACCCCGCCCTGCATTATTGCGTCGCAGAAGCGAGCGCTTGGCAATCAGCTGTTTGGTTGACAGAAAGCAAGAATCGGGCGCGGTGAAAGCTTAGATAGCTTTGATGCTCGGGAGCTACCCAGCGCAGTTCCAAGCCTGGCACGATTCCAAGTCGCTTTAAATCGGTCTCTGCAAGAGAAGGAGATGGCACTAACCGGCCTCCTTCATCGAAACTGATCAGGAAACGGTCAAACAAGGCATCGAGGTTGGCGGTCAGCAGAAAGCCGTTGAACACATCCAGACGCTCGGCATCGGACTCGCATTCCGCCCAAGGTTTGGCGTGGCTGGCGCGCAGAACTTCAGGGACAGCCACTCCTGTTACCGCGCAGGCCCCTCCCCAATATTCCAGCATTGCTTCGCGGAACTTCTGTTGCCCCACACGCTGGCGAACCATGCGTTCGATTTCCGTCCCGGCCAATCCCGGGGGCAAAGCCGACAACTCCTCATCCAGCGCCTTCTGATAGCTGGTTGCGGCCTGAGTGGGCAATGCGCGTGACAAACTTGCCGCTCGGCGCAACAGCGCGGCGAGCGCAGCCTCATTGCCCACTACGAAGTCGCCCTGATCCCGGATAGCTCGGGGGAAGCCACGCGATAACTCCGGTAACAACGCGGCGGAACCGGACGTGAAACGGACTCCGAAGCCGGCGTCCAGCACAGAGATGGTGGAACGGGCGGGATGCCGCGCTGATGCAAGCGTGACGTCATGCTCGTCGGCTACCAGGGTGTGTTCGAAGCCGTTGTCGACGCCGACTTTTTCGATTAGGGCGCGTTGCAGCGGGTTCACGGCCAATACATCAAGGCGGCTTACTCTGCCGCGGGATCATCATGGCGGTGATGGGGCAGTTGAACCGCAGGCAGTACCAATCGCGGCAGGCGCATGCGCTCGCATTGCGAGGCGAGGTATTCGCGCCAATAGGGCCAGACATGATAGCTGGCATTTTTCAGCGCAAACTCATCGATGCAGTTCTGGGCGAGTTCGGTTTGCAGGCGATACTCGGCTACGAACTCGGCTTCGATGACCGCGAGAACCTTGGGGTCCTCGGCCTCTTGTAATGGCTCGACCCAACGCGTGCCTAGCACCACAAACACGCGCAGCAACCGCCCCTCTCCCTCCACCTCGACCAGGGTGGATTGCTTGACCGCATGCATCTGCTGCACGGTCGATGTCGCAAGCTCGGGAGCGTACTTCGGATCGAAATCGTCGCTGCAATGGGCAAAGGCGCCGCGCAGATAGACGTCCTGAATCTTCAGGCCATCGATAGCTTTTTGGAGGTCGGCGCTGATCATGCGGCGTTTTTGTAGTGTGCGGCGGGTTCGGGTTTCGAGCTGTGAACCACGCGCAGACGGGGCGTTTTTCGCGGCGTCGCCAGGCTGGACTGATCCGGCTGCCAATCCACGGCTTGCCAGTCGGCCGAACGCGCGGCGACCGCAGGTATCTCCACGCCCGCATCACGCGCCAGCTTGGCGAATGCCTCGGGCACCTCAGACGCCAGCCGCAGCAACTTGTCCATGGCTTCGGATTGCATCACATCGTCGCCTTCGTATTTGGAAAACGCCACCGGCCCGCCGCCGAAAATCTGCGAGGCCTGCGCCTGGGTAATACCCAAGCGCTCCCGGATCGCACGCACCTCTGCACCAGGCAGCAGACCGTCCACCTGCTTTTTGAAGGCAATCATGGCGCGTTTGTTACGGCGGATGTGCTCGGCGCTACCCTGCTCCGATCCGCAAGCATCACACTCGGCAAAGTACAGAGGCAACGATGCGTGTTGTCCTTTGTATTCAACCTCGCTGAAGTCCATGCGCTCATGCAGTTGTCCTTCTTCGCATAGCGGGCAAAGTTGGGTTTGAGGGTTCATACTGGCTACCTCTCCTCGGGCGGGTGGCAAGAGATGATCAACATCATGTTGCCGGAGCGCCCAATCGCAAATTTCACATAATATTCAACATCCATGTGCTTGTTGGCGGTTTCTATCCATTGCCGAAAGAACAGTTGGTAACTGTCGCAAGCCGCCCAGGCGCCGCCCGGTTTATTGGTACACCACTGGCTCCCTTTGAACTTTCCACCATTCAAAGCGATTTTCACCAGATCGACGACATCGGCGGGCTCCATATCGTATTTTTGGACATCACGCATGCACTTTTGCGTCCAAAGCTTAATTGCCGCCTCGCCTGTAGCCAGTATGGCCAGCACTTCCTCCCTTGTGTACAGCGGGCCGCCGGGGATGCGGCGGTCGGCCTGATCGTCCGACGGCGGCGTACCGGCATAAGCGCTCAGGTTTTTCCTAGTATTTACCATGATGGTAAGTATGTCTATAGGTTTCGCCACGGCTATCCGAAGGAGGTGACAAAGCCTTCATGACAATTCGCCCTTCTCCAATCGATCCCACGCCGCCAGCACCAGGCGCCGGGTGCGGTATTCGCCGAATTGGCGCATCTCGTTGTTCTTGAGCACGCGGAAGGTTTCGGAGGGGTAATCCTCGCCCATCACGTCGGCGGGGTCGAGGATGTAGCGCAGTTCGTCGCGGGTCAGGCCGTAGAGGCGGGCGTAATAGGCGTCCAGTTCGGCGCGGAGGTGAGCACGGCGTTCGGGGTCGAAGGGGAAAGGGGTGAGTGGCGAGTGGCGAATGGCGAGTGGGTTTTCGGGCGAATGGCGAATGGTAAGTGGCGAATGGGAAGACGGTGAACGGTAAGTAGCGAGTGGCGAACGGTCTTCTTTCTTACCATTCGCTATTCGCCATTCACCATTCGCCATCCCCGCCACCCCCGCCATCCGCCATTCACCATTCGCCGCGCCCCATTCGCTCACCAGGTCTTCGGCCCAGGCTTGCAGATCGTGGGCGGTGTAGGTCAGTTCGAGGACGCGGGGGACGATGAAGGCGAGATCGGTTTCTGTGTAGCGGTCGGGCGGAATGAACGGGAATTGCTTGAGGCAGGAGTATGTCAGGTGTGTGCCGCCTACCTTCACACGGGCAATGAAATCCAGTACCAATGCGCCGAAATTACCCAGTAGCGCCGCCACCCTCATCGGTTCCGCAGTAGTCATGAAGAGCGGCATGGTATGTCCCACCCCAACCCTCGGCACCACCGACGCAATCGCCGTGCGTTCGTCCGTCGCCCGGCAAATATCCCGCCAGCCCATCAGCCAGCCGCGTGACCAGTTTTTATCGTTTAAGCGCTGCTCGACTTCCGCTTCGCTGACCCAGTAACGCGGGGTGACGGTGAAATGCGGGTCGGCCTTTTCCGCGAGGGTGACATCGCGGCTCTCGGGCGAATGGCGAGTAGTGAGTGGCGAATGGTCAACATTGCCTCCATTCGCTATTCGCCGTTCGCCATTCACCCCATATGTAGCCCAGCGGTGATCGAACTGGTGGATCATCTTGGCCTCGTACAGTGGCAAATATGGCGAATGGCGAATGGTTAATGGCGAGTGGTCTTTTTCTTCTCCATTCGCTACTCGCCATTCGCTATTCGCCGTCTCCGCTGTTCGCCACTCACCATTCACCTGGCTCGCATCGGCAAACAGGTGGCTGTCGTTGGACATGTGCATCATCGCCATGAAGGAAATACCCCACGGATTGCCATTC
>NZ_JBDIVO010000302.1:0-5494 GCF_039794385.1 Methylocaldum sp.
GGGCCTGTCCTGAGCCTGTCGAAGGGCCTGTCCTGAGCATCGTCGAAGGGCATGAACGGATTCCACTTGTTCAGAGCTTCCTTAAAAGCATCAATCCGCCACGGAATCGGTGCTTGCCTCTTGCGGCAAGGACGTAGGCGAATCGAGCGGCAACCGCACCACGAATTCACTGCCCTTTCCCTGCCCTTCGCTGCGGGCCTCGACCTGTCCGCCATGCAATTCGACGATTTTTTGCACGATGGTCAGCCCCAACCCCAATCCTCCCTGAGAGCGGTCCAGAGTGCGGTCGGCTTGAGTGAAGGCGTCGAACAGGCGGGGCAATAACGCGCTGGGAATTCCCTCTCCGGTATCGCGAACGCAAATAACCGCATTCCTATCTTCAACGAATGCGGTAAGCCAAATGAAGCCGCCTTCCGGGGTGTACTTGGCGGCATTCGATAAGAGGTTCGAGATTGCTTGTACCAGGCGCGCAGCGTCAATCTCGAGCCGAATCGGATCAGCAGGCAACGAAACCGTAAAACGGTGGTGGCGCTGGTCCATGAGCGGCTTACAGGTCTCAACCGCCTGATCGATCACCACCGTCAAATCCATAGGCACTCTGCGCAGAGTCAGCTTGCCTTGAACGATCCGCGAGACATCCAAAAGATCGTCCACGAGCCTCGCCAACTGAGTGACCTGCCGGTCGACCACGTCCCGTACCCATCGAAGCTGGGAGTCCGGCGCATCGAGTTTCCGCATGATCGCCATGGCGTTGCGTATGGGCGCCAGGGGATTCCGGAGTTCGTGCCCCAGCATGGCAAGAAACTCGTCCTTGCGACGCTCGGATTCGTGCAGGGCGCGATTGGCGGCCTCGAGCTGGAGAGCCCGCTCAGCCAGTTCGATTTGCGCCTTTCGTACGGCCGCTTCGGCCTTCTTCCGCTCGCTGACATCGATTATCGAGACCCAGTAATGAACATCCGTCCCGGAATCGTCTGGCGCGCCCATTCGACTGTCCAGCACGACCGGCAATCCTCGTCCCTCGACGGTTAGCAAGGTGAGCTCGGTCAGGCCGGTGCCGCATATCCGGCAGTCCCGGAGATGTTGCAGGAACTGATGGCGGTCTTGTTCGGCGATGAGGTAAAGAAAGAGAGAACCGAGGAAATGATCCCGTTGACCACCGAGCAGGCGCGCGCCGGTCGCGTTCAGGGCACGAATGATGCCGCACGCATCCAAACCTACGTAACCCACGGGCGCGAACTCATAGAAGTCCGCATAGCGGTTGCCGGAGAAGCCGTTCATTTGACAAGGCATCACTGATCTTGACTCCAGTTCCGTAGTAGGCGTGTGCCACTGGCGAATCCTTTCGGCTGATACGACATTGATAGCGCCCTTTTGTTTCGGCCGATCGGATGGCGCGTGGCGAAAGGTCTGGAAAACTTGCGCTGTCATGGCTGCGTCATAACGTCTGGGCATGATCCGATGAGCTCGCCGGAAAAGAGATGTGAGCGACGAGATCGAAGGACATCGTCTACGCCGCTACGACGAACTTCGATTCGCAAAAGTAATTGTCGTCTTATTCCGAGGACCAACGGCCGGGAGACATCGAGCAAGCGCGACCATCACGAGAAGGAATCTATCCCATGAAAATGCTGGAACTAATAAAAGTTGCCGATCTGTTTACCATCAGCAATCTGGCCTCCGGGCTGATGTCGATTTTCTTGGCCACCGAAGGCCATCCGGACTGGGCCTCCGGTTTCCTGGTGCTGGCCGTGCTCTTCGACAGCCTGGATGGCAAGATCGCGGCCCTACTTCACCAACAGAACCTGTTCGGCAAACAACTGGATTCGCTTGCCGACCTGGTGTCATTCGGCGTGGCTCCGGCGTTTCTCTATTTCTCGATCGACACCCATCACTGGATCAAGACACTGATCCTGATCATGTTCGTCACCTGCGGAATGCTGCGTTTGGCGCGCTACAACATTTCGCAGGGCAATGCCTTTGAAGGGGTTCCGATCACGGTCAACGGTGTCCTGTTCCCGACCCTGTTCCTGGTCGCCGCGTTCGTACCGGAAAGTGTCAATGCCTGGCCGATGATATTCCTGGTGCAAAGTTTCCTGATGGTTTCCAGCCTTAGAGTGCGGCGGCTTTTCTGAGTCCATTTGTCTCCGCTGTAACGGGAGCACCGGCTCCCCCGATCAAGACTAGGCACATCGAGACATGCAAGCTTGGCAGGCAACGGGGTCGCCGGCAAAGGATTGCCGGCCTACGAATGCTTGAATCCATTCACCCGAACTGAAGGCGCCAACGACGTCCGCCAAGCCTGTTTTGCCATACGAGCGAGATGAAAACGCTTTAGAGCGTTTTCCGAATCGGTGTAAGGGATTCGGATATGTAGGTCGGGAATCCCTTCCCAATCGCAAACGGGCCTTTAATCGGCCCCTTCCAATCGCAAACGGTCGCTTTAGTCGCGACCCTTCCAATCGCAAACGGCATCTCTGGGAGCGCCAGAGCTGCCCTTCCGACAAAACCCTTCGCCGAGCCGATACGTCGGCAAGGGATTGCCGACCTACGTTCTCCCCTCCTGGAACGAATCCGTACACCGGGATGGAAAACGCTCTAAAACACGAGCGTCCACCCCGGCTCGCGTGCCTGATCGCGCGTGTAGCTCACGCCGTGCACCTTCAGCCCTTCGGCATTGAGAAGCGAGATGATTCCGCCCTGGTTGGACAATTCGATGTCGGGCCGAACGTGGATGATCATCGGTTCGCCCGGATTCAGGGTGCCCGTCAGCGGCTTTCGGTGCTTGGCGCGGTCCAGCAGTGCCCAGCCGTCGAGATCGATAGGCCGTGGCGAGGTATTGAGCAGGATCACGGTTTCGTCTTCCGGCGATTCGATCGTATTGACCTTTGCCGCCACGATACGCACCAGGCCGTCCGGTACCGCATGGGTGGGAGGCCATACCGGCGTCGGCCGGGGCGGAAGGCCGTGTTCGGCGGGAGGACCGCCCGGCTCTTCGGGCAACATATGCCCGGTACGATCATCGGTATGAATCGCCTGCGACTGAAATTTCAGGAAGAGGGCCACCCATTCCTGCTGGTCCGCGTACCAGAACAGCAGCCCGCCGTCCTGCCAGACGCCGTCGTCCTTGACGAAATCGTCGGCATTGCCCTGATTCATGTGGATGTCGTGAACGCCGCGGCCGGGCGCGAAACCGAAGATCTTGTCGCGCTTGTTCTCCGGCCCCCAGGGCTCGCCGAACGCATACACCCAGGCGTTCTCGCTGGCCATGGCGCGCTGCACGTAGCGGTCGATCTTCTCGTTGAGGTCGTTGTCCGGGCCGGGCACGGAAAACGGGAGAGGCGTCATTTCGGCGAACGAGCCGAACAGATTGCCGCGGATGTAATCCAGCGCGACTCCGCCGGGCTTCGAGGGCAGCTTGTGCCAGCCCGGCTCCAGTTGTTCCAGCGACTCGGTTATGGGATGCCGGAAGTGCGGCACGATCAGGTAGGACAATTCCGACGGCCACAGCTTGGACTTGACGTTCACCGCCAGGCGGTACCGATCCTGATCGTCCACCGCCAGAATCTGATAATGGGGGTTGTCGCCGGTCCCGAGATGCCGATCGACCGGCGTCGCTCTCAAAACGCCATAATTTTTCAGGGGCATGGTGGCTTTCTCCGTGTTAAGAGATCGAGGTCATTCCTGCGCCATCGCGCGGCGCGATTTGTATTCCGGCGTACCCGGCGAGTAATGCTTGCGGGCCCATCCGGCATCGGGCCGCAGCTTGAACTTGCGGCGGCCGGAGGATGGGATTTCCCGGTCGCGGTAATACGCGGCGCGGGCCCGGTAGTGTTCGTACAGGCGGAAGAACTCCGCGAGATAGATCGCCGCGATGCGGCGGGAGCCCAGGATTTCCAGCAGGTTTTCGTCGTTCCGGTGCAGCGAGTTGTTGCTCATGTTGGCGGAACCGGAGTAGATCACCGGCTGAGGCGTTTCGCCGTCGATCACGATGAACTTGTGATGGATGATGACCGGCGGGAACGGCGGCGGCGCTTCCCCCGGAAACAGCATGAGTTCGGTATCGAAGCCCTCCGGGGTATCCGACCGGCGGAAACGCTCCGCGCCGATCACGTCGCGACCCTGGCGGGAGCGGTGGTAGAGTTCGAGCGCGGCGATCTGGTCCGCGCGGACGGCCTCGTCCGTTTTCGGCCTGGCGATCCGGTTGACCAGTCCGAACATCATCTTGCCGTTGTCCCCCGCCATGAAACAGGCGTCGCGAAGCTCGGCGTCGGTCGGCGTGAACAGGCAGAAAAGCACCGAACTCCTGGCCCGATGGATGGCTTCGACGATGGTGTCGATGGATTCGCGCTGGGAACTCGCTTCCGGCGAAAAGAAAACCCGCACCCCGGCATCGCCCACCGTAATCGGACTCGACCAGCGGGCATTCCGCGCCAGGGATGACAAAGGCGGATTGTCTTTGAGCCGCTTGAAGCGGTCGAAATATAGCCCGGCCAGGGCGGACGAATCGAAGGTGTGCATCAAATTCGCCTGGGTCGACAAAGCCCCCGTGGTGTAGTTGGCGGAACCGCACACGACCCGCCCCGCCGACGGGCGGCGACCGGCGAACCCGCGGCCCGACACCAGGTATTTGTTGTGCATGATGGCGGCCTTGTCGCGGGGGAAAAACGCCACCCGGTCCTTCAGCAAGTCCACCGCCGGCTGATTGGGCGAAACCCTGTCACCGTCCGCCGATTCCGTTTTCTTTGCGTCGTAAACCAGCGCCAGGGGATGATTCCGGCTGAAGGTGTCCAGCGCCGGAACGATGAACAGTTCGTCGGTCAGATGATAGATCGCCCCGACCGCCTCCCTCGCCTGCCTGAGAAATGCCGGGACCACGCCGTCCAGACCGTTGGCCAGCCATCGGCGCAATTCGCGCGCCTGCTCCGCGCTGGGTTTGTCGTCGAGCTCCAGCCCCATGCCGCGCAGCTTCCGCATGAAACCCTGGGAGCTCAGCACCGCACGGTTGAACCAGGTGCCGATGTCGTGTTCGACTTCTGCCGGCAGCGTGACATCGAGCGTTCCCGTTGCTTCCGCAAGCGGCTGGAGATTCCCCGGCGTGCCGATCACCGGGAAAACCTCGTATCGAAAAACCGGATTGCGTCCGGCGCTCGCGGCCGCCCGGTCTTCATCGCCGATTCGTGCGTCCCACCAGAGAAACTTCTGGATCGGCGCTTCGTTGCTGGGAAAATCGGGCTGTTCCGGGTCGGCCGGACCGTTGAAGTCGATGCGGTTCAGAAGCCAGCTGGAAGGGGCGTACCGGCGCGTCGCGGGATCGCGAAATCCGGGTGTGCGCCTGGCGGCGAAACCCAGGAAATCCTTACGCCGGCTCCCCTCGTCCCAATCGAAGGCGAGCAAGATCATTCCCGGTGCCGGATATGCACGGATGGCGACCTTTTCCATATGCCCCCTATTATGTGCCCGGCCGTCAAGCGGCCGATACCGTTATCTCAAGGCT
>NZ_JBDIVO010000303.1:0-5492 GCF_039794385.1 Methylocaldum sp.
GCTACGATATCTTCGCTTACCCATGGGGGATACCTCCCACACTTTCCGGTTAAATGAACAAACCTTTGTACCGGACTTGAGGGTCCCCCTCCAACTCCCCTCAGAGCTCTCTTATAACTGACTACAAGAATGAATTCCTCGGAAAGTCGTAGGTCGGCAATCCTTTCCCAATCGCAAACGGTGTCTTCGGGAGCGCCGAAGCCACCCTTCCGACGAACCCGTTGGCCCAACGGCCGGGTCTACCGAAGGGTCTTAGGAATTACCGGGACGGGCTTATCCCCGCCTACCTTTTAACCACCTTGTCTGGTCGTTCGATAAAAGGAAACGGCGATGCCGGAACTGGCTGCGGATCAGAGCGGCTTCTTGCCGACATTTTCCAGGATCGCGCTCACAGCGGGATGCTTGAGTTTCCTGCGTTCCGTGATCGCGTAGAACCGTTCCCGCACGGAATCGATCCGGCCTATGGCTTCCACGTCGTACTGACGTTGAATCTCCTCCTCGACCGCAGAGGGCGCGACGAACAGCCCGGTTCCGCCACTGCCGAAGGTCTTGAGCAAGGCGCTGTCTTCTATTTCCGCTTGGATTTTCGGGCTGATGTTCTCGGCGTCGAACCACTGATCCAGCGAGCGGCGGAGCGCGGTATTGCCGGTCGGCAGCAAGAAAGGCGCTCCGCTGAGGGAACGGGGAAAGTCCGGGCGGTACGCACTGGCTAACTCGGGGGTTCCGAACACCGTGACTCCGCACTCTCCCAACAAGTGGTTGAACGCTTTGGCACCGTTCGCCGGCGTGACGGGGACGTCCGACAGCACCAGATCAATGCCTTGCAGCGACATCTCCGCCAACAGGCGTTCCGCCTTATCCTCATAGCAAAGAATCTGCACCGGCTCCGGCAGCCGGAAGGCCGGCTCGATCAGGCGGCAGGCGACCAGCTTGGGCAAAGCATCCGCCACGCCCACCACCAGCCGGAGCGCCCGCCCGGTCGGCCGGCCTTTGAGCGTGTTGGCCAGCTCCTGACCCAGGGAAAAGATTTCATCGGCATAGTGGAACACGATGCGGCCGGTATCCGTCAGTACCAGTTTGCGGCCATTCTTGTAAAACAGCTTTTCTCCGATGGTTTTCTCGAACACCGCCAATTGACTGCTAATGGTGGGCTGCGCCAGATGCAGCTTCTCGGAAGCGCGGGTCACGCTTTCCTCGCGAGCTACATTCCAGAAATAAAACAGATGCTGATAGTTGATGCGCCCCATAAGAACAGATTAATTGATTTTATCTATAAATGAATTTCAAACATTCTATTTTATTATAATAAGCTCAATCTATAGGCTATGCCCCGTCAGTCAATTTCAGCGTGAATCAACGATGCAAAAACTGTTACAGGGGCTACACCGATTTCAGAACGACCTTTTCGGTTCTCAGCGCGAGCTGTTCGAGCGGCTGGCAAAAGGACAGCAGCCCGAAGTGCTGTTCATCACCTGTTCCGACTCGCGCATCAATCCGAACTTGCTCACCCAGACCGAACCCGGCGAACTGTTCATTCTGCGCAACGCCGGCAACATCGTGCCTCCCTATGGCGCGGTCATGGGCGGCGAAGCCGCCACCATCGAATTCGCGGTGGCCGGTCTCGGGGTCAAGGACATCATCATCTGCGGACATTCTCATTGCGGCGCGATGAAAGGCCTCTTGGAACGGCCATCGACCCGCGACTTTCCGGCCCTGAGCCAATGGCTCTCCTATGCGGAATCCACCCGCCGTGTCGTTCACGATAAGTATGTAGACCTGGAGAGCGCTTCCCTGCTCAATATCACCATTCAGGAGAACGTGCTGGCGCAAATGGAGAATCTGCGCACCCATCCGGTGGTGGCCTCCGGGTTGGCCCAGAACAAACTTAAACTGCACGGTTGGGTCTACAAGATCGAGACCGGCGAAGTATTCGGCTATGACGCTGGAAGCGGGCAGTTTTTGCGGCTGACCGAACAGCGCCCCATGCCGTCCGTACACGAACGCACACTCATTGCAACGGAAATCTAGGTCCTCGCATTTTTCTATCGTTGAAGCTCTTCCTGAACTTCCGACCGCCCAAAGGGCAAATCCTGTTATGAACGCACAGACCTTGCGACTATCCGCTTTTCGCGCCGCCTGGAAAACGGACCTCCCCGCCTCTATCGTGGTTTTTCTGGTGGCCCTGCCGCTCTCCATGGGTATCGCCATCGCTTCCGGCGTGCCTATGGCGCACGCCGCCTCGGCCGGCCTCATTACCGCCATCATCGGCGGTGTCGTCACCGGAGCATTGTCCGGCTGCACGCTTCAGGTGAGCGGGCCGGCGGCCGGCTTGGCGGTGATGGTCGCTTTGTTCGTTCAGGAACACGGCTTCCAAACCTTGGGCGTCATTGTGCTCCTGGCGGGATTGCTGCAACTGGCGGCAGGCCTGTTGCGGCTGGGCCAGGTGTTCCGGGCCGTGTCGCCGTCGTTGATCCAGGGCATGCTGGCAGGGATAGGCATTCTGATCTTCGCCTCCCAGTTCCATGTCATGGTGGACGATCTGCCTCCCGGGACCGGCAAGGAATTCGGCGGCATCGTCAATCTGTGGACCTTGCCGCAGGCGGTATGGAAAGGAATTTCCGAAACGGTTCACCGGCCGGCGGCCCTGATCGGGCTGCTCACCATCGTAACCATGTTCTTGTGGAACAGGCTCACGCCGCAAAAGCTCAAGCTGCTGCCGGCTCCCCTTCTCGGCGTCGCGGTCGGCACCTCCTGCGCCGCGATATTGCAGGCGGACCTCAAGTACGTGCCAGTCCCCGACAATCTGCTGGAAGCGTTACGCTGGCCCGGCGGATCCGATCTTCGAGCTCTCTCCGACCGGGCGATTTGGCTGGCGGGCCTGTCTCTGGCCTTCGTAGCCAGCGCCGAATCGCTGCTGACCGCCACCGCGGTGGACTCTATGCAGCGGCATGCGCCGCGTACCCGCTACGATCGGGAACTAGCCGCCCAGGGCGTCGGCAACATCCTGTGCGGACTGGCCGGTGTATTGCCGATGACCGGCGTGATCGTCCGCAGTTCCGCCAATGTGCTGGCCGGTGCGAGAACCCGGCTGTCCACGATCCTGCACGGCGTCTGGATGTTGGTGTTCATCACCCTTCTACCGGGCGTCCTGAGCTTGATTCCGGTGGCCAGCCTAGCGGCGGTGCTGGTCTACACCGGCGTCAAACTGATGAATCCCAAAGCCATGCGCACACTGTGGCGCACCGACCGGGCGGAAGCCGGCATATACGCGGCGACCCTCGGTACTGTGGTAGTGGTGGACCTCCTGACCGGCATTGCTGTCGGAATCGCTCTGGCGTTGGTCCGATTGCTGTATAGCTTCTCGCATCTGGAGGTTGCGGTCGAAGAGGAAAAAGGGAGCGGCCGGACCACGATCCGCCTCAAAGGCGCCGCAACCTTCATCCGTCTGCCGAAGCTCGCGGCGGCCCTGGAGCGGGTCCGTCCCGACGCGCAGGTGCACGTGAATTTCCACGAACTGACCTATATCGATCATGCCTGCTTGGATCTTCTGATCAATTGGGAACAACAGCATAAGGCAGCCGGCGGCGAACTGGTCATCGACTGGGACAGACTGCGCGCCGTCTTCCAGCAGCACGCCTGGGGAGAACGGCGCATCGAGGCCGCATGAAGATCCATCCTGACGGGCCGTGGCCTGGAGTTTGCCGAAGGATTCCGCGGACCGGCTGCGACGCGGTCCATCCGGGTTGCAGCTATTGAGGGAAGTCCGAGCGGACTCCGTCAGACGCAGAACAATGATGGACTGGAAGAGTTCCGTTCAAGATTGTTACCATGCGTTCGTACAGCTTGCTGTGACGAATCCTCGCAATACCGCGCCGTTTAAGTCAAACCAAGGAAATCGGAGGAGGCCTTGTATGTGCGAGGTCAAGGCGAACCAACATTGAGGAAATCATCATGAACATTAAAGAAGAATTGGAAAAATTTCGGGACGGCTTACTTCAGCAACGGGACGAACTGCGGGTGCAGCTCAACTTGGCGAAACTCGAGGCTCAGGAAGAGTGGAACAAGACGGAAGAAAAGCTGGAAGAGTTCAAGAGCAAGCTCGCCGGAGTCGCCGACGAAGCCAAAGACGCCTCGGAAGATGTCTGGACCAGCGTCAAAATGCTCGGTGAAGAAGTAAGAAGCGCCTACGAACGGATCAAGAGCCGGATATAACTGCCACCGCATCTTTCGGCATCCCGCCTGCGAAGGCGGGATGCGCCGCCGCGTCAGCAACAGCGTTTGACGCCGCTCCATCGCCGATGCAGCTCGGCATCAAAAAACTCTTTGCGGCTCAAAGGCTCCCCGCCCTCGCCTGCGTGGTGGACACGCCAATGCGCCAGATACTTTTCATAGGCATCGTCGCCGGTCATTTCCCGCAGCAGATGCCATAGCGTCTTGACTGTTTTCATCATTTAATAATCCACTTCGGCAATTCACTCCCGAGATCGAAAGCCGCTTAGGAGTTCAGCGTGATCAATTACAACCCCAAATCGTGGTGGGGCCTCATTTTCAAATTTCATAAAAGCGACACGTTCAGAAGGCTGTTGCCGGCCATGAGTTCGGTCGCCTTATTCACCGCGGCCATAGCCTATATCGATCGCGATCTGCTGCCCGAGGAATTCAAGGGCACGAATCTGGTTCACTCCCTACTGGGCTTCGTCATCTCGCTGCTGCTGGTTTTTCGAACCAACACGGCGTACGAGCGCTGGTGGGAAGGCAGGCGGCAGTGGGGAACCTTGGTCAATACGTCCCGCAATCTGGCGCTGAAGTGCAACGCATTCCTTCGACAAAACCATCCGTCCAGACTCATCATCGCCAAACATATTGCCGCTTATGCCTCGGTGCTGAACGAGCATCTCCGCGATGCCGAACCGCTGCAACGCCGACCGGCCGGCGTGCACCGGCCGAATCTTATCGCCAACAGCCTGTTCAGGGAAATCGACCGACTGCACCGGGGCGGAGATCTCGCCGGAGTACATTATCTGAACATCAACAGCGAACTCACCTCGCTGACGGACATCTGCGGCGCCTGCGAACGCATCAAGAAAACGCCGATCCCGTACTCCTACAGCCTTTTCATCAAGAAGTTCATTTTCGTCTACATCGTCACCATGCCGTTCTGCTTCGTGCACGAATTCGGGTACTGGACGATCCTGTTCACTACTTTCGTGTTCTTCGTTCTGGGCAGCCTGGAGCTGATCGCGGAAGAAATCGAGAATCCCTTCGGCGACGATGCCAACGACCTTCCCACGGAAGAACTGGCTAAGATGATCGGCTCCAACGTGAGCGAAATTTTGCTGAAAAAGCGGGCGACCGTCGGCTCCAGCGTGGCGAAATACGCCGATCCCGGATCCCGCGCATCGGTCACCTCGGCGCATTGACGGTTTTGATGAACCCGTCCGCTTCCCGGCGCGAGGCAATGGCCTTGCGTCGGTTTATGCGCCTGCGGGGAA
>NZ_JBDIVO010000304.1:0-5468 GCF_039794385.1 Methylocaldum sp.
TGCCGCCCGCGACGCCGGCGAAATCGAGCTCGCCGAGGAATATCAAGCGGCGTTCATAGGCCCGACCCGCGGCGAGTTGCTACCCTATGCTTCCTGGTATCTCACCGGCTTTCTCATGGAAAAGCCTCTGGCCGCCTTGCGCGACGAGCTTCGGAGCTTAGGTTTAGAACGGCAGGCATCGGCGAAAGAACCCGAGGATCATGTCGCCGCGCTGTGCGAAGCGATGAGCCTTCTGATTATCGAGGCAGACGGACGCGAGGCGGATTTTTTCGCTAAACACTTGGCGCCTTGGATCATGCGCTTCTTCAGCGATCTGAAAGAAGCCCGGTCCGCTCGTTTCTATCGAGCCGTAGGCGAACTGGGAACGGCTTTTCTGAACATCGAACAACAGTATTTGGAGATGGCGCAGCCCAAAAAACCGATATGACACGACTCGTCCTTAGCCTGATTTTGACCGCTGGTTTGGTACTGCCCGTCTTCGCCCGCGAAGCTCCAACAGCCCGATGCCCTTCCGCCGACACCATCAGGCGCGAAATCCTCGAGGAACTAAAAGCCGTTCGTGCCAAGCCGAGATACTGCGGCCGGAAGCGATTTCGACCCGCCAAGCCGCTGCGGTGGAATCAAAAGCTGTTCGAAGCGGCGAAAAAACAGGCCGAGGAGATGAGCCGCAACGACCGACTCTCGCACAGAGGCCGGGATGGACGAAAGGCGGGGGACCGCATTACCCGAGCCGGCTATGACTGGGAGGTTTATGGCGAAAACATCGCCCAGGGGCAGCGCACGGTGGGGGAAGTCATGCGGAGTTGGCTCGACAGCACCGGGCATTGTTCCGCCATCATGGAGGCTGATTTCGACGAAGTCGGTGTCGCCTGTGCGAGCAGCGGCGGCGGAGGCTCGCCTTATTGGGCGATGGTCTTGGCCGCTCCGCTGTCGAATTCCGGCCGGTAGAGCGTTTTCCGATTCAGTGTAAGGGATCCGGATATGTAGGTCGGGAATCCTTTCCCGACATGACGCGGCTGGAAAAACATGACTGGGCGTCGACAAAGGATTGCCGCCCTACGATCCGCGCATCCGGCGGAACTCGTCAATAGCCGCTGGAATTCTTTTCCACCCAGCGCTCGCCTTCCTTCAGGGTTTCCTTTTTCCAAAACGGCGCGCGGCTTTTCAGCTCTTCCATGATGTAGCGGCAGGCGTCGAAGGCCGCGCCGCGATGGGAGGACCACACCGCGACCAGCACGATGGGCTGATCGGGAAGTATCTCGCCTACACGGTGAATGACGAGCGCATCCAAAAAACACCAGCGGGTCTGGGCTTCTTCGACGATTTTCTCGAGCTGCCGCTCGGTCATGCCGGGATAATGGTCGAGAAACATGTGCCGGACTGTCTCATTTTCGTTGAAGTCGCGCATGGTGCCGACAAATGAGCAGGTCGCACCGTATTTTCCGGTGTGGCCCAGTGTTTCCGTTTGATAGCGCTGTAGTTCCGAGTAAGGGTCGATTCCGGTCGGGCGCAGCTCGATCAGCACTTCAGCCCCCGGTCACCGGCGGAAAAAAAGCCACTTCGTCGCCGTCCTTGACCGGCGCGTCCGGATCGGCATAGTCCATATTCACCGCACAGAGGATACGATCCGGCAGATATTGGCCTTCGCTCACCGCTTTCCACACGTCGCTTACCGTATCGATGTCTTCCGCGGCAAGACTGTCGTCCACTCGCCCCATTTTTTCCCGGAGGCTTCCGAAATAACGCACTCTAATCGACATGCGATTTAATCTCTGTCTTCACCAAAAACCATCCAAGAGCCGCCATCGTGTTACTGAGCGCAAAGAAAGTAGATCCCTAACGGAACACGCCGGTCTTCGTTCGCTCGGCACATTCCGGCTGTTCCGCGTGCACACTTTCCACGGGCATTCATTTTTACTTCGATCAAACCCGGAACTTTTTTATCCGGCGGAGCGATTAACGCGCGTAAAGACATGGGATGGCTCTCGCAGACCTGCCCGCACGCGCGGGTGATCTTGCCGGTGACCGAGCCAGACTGCGAACGCGGCCTTGGCGGAAAAGCGCTCGAAAGCGGCATCGACCAGGCCTTGTGCGACAAGTCCGCCGTACGAAGTATCGTCTGAAAAGATCGCCACCGATTTGACCAGGAGCAAATTCGCGGCATTCAAACGTCCGGCCAGCCAAGCCGCGAGGCTGTCCGAAGTGACCTCCCAAGATGCGGGAATGCCCGGATCGTTCATCAGGGACAAACCGGGCAGCCAAATCGTGGAGCGGCCGGATTCCGTCGAAGTTCGAAGCGCAGGGACATCGCTCGCGATTCCGAGCTTCGGGCACAATCCGCTCAACATCAAACCGTATTGCCCCATGGCCAAGAGCGCCATGGCGTGAGCCGCCTCGTCGCCGAACGACCAGCGTTGCTGCGCCGACCGGACCTGGTCGGCGAAAGGCCCGCCTCCCGGCACGATGACGAGGTTCGCATCGGCCAAAGCATCCAGCCAGAACGGGAGAGTATCCGAGTCGGCCAGGCTGCCGCCCAGCTTAACGACCCATGTGATCGGCACCGGTCCTCTGGACTTGGAATTGCTCGAGCAGATGCAAGAGGGCCGTAGCTTTGTCGTAGCACTCCTGGTACTCCTGGTCCAGGACCGAATCGGCCACGATACCGCCGCCGGCCCAGAAGCGGATCGTACCGTCCGAGTGCACCAAGGTACGGATGGCGATGTTGCTGTCCATGTTGCCGTCGAAGCCGACATAGCCGATCGAGCCGCAATAGACGCCCCGCCGATGCGGTTCGAGCTCCTCGATAATTTCCATGGAACGAATCTTCGGCGCTCCCGTAATGGAACCACCGGGGAAACAGCCGCGCAAGAGATCCACGGCGCTATGTCCTTCGGACAATCGACCGCGGACTGTGCTCACCAAATGATGCACGGTAGCGTAGCTTTCGATCTCGAACAGACTAGGCACATGGACAGAGCCCGGCTCGCAGTTCTTGCCGATGTCGTTGCGCAGCAGATCCACGATCATCAGGTTTTCCGCGCGGTCCTTGACGCTGTCCCGAAGTTCCTGCGCCTTGGCGGCGTCCGCGTGCGGGTCCTGCGACCGAGGGCGGGTGCCCTTGATCGGCTTGGTTTCAACGATGCCGTTGGTCACTTTGAGAAAGCGCTCCGGCGAGGAACTCAGCACCTGAACCTGCGGGAAGTTGAGATAGGCGCTGAACGGCGCGGGATTGTAAGGCCGCAAAAGTTGGTAGGCCGCCCAGGGATGTCCTATGCAATAGGCCGAAAAGCGCTGCGCCAGATTGACCTGATAGCAGTCGCCCTCGCGAATGTAATGCTGAATGCGTCCGAAAGCCTTTGCATAATAGGCTCGGCTCATATTCGAGACGACGTCGCTGAGCAGATAGAAGTCGGCCTGCTGCCATCCGATGGTCTGGATTTGGCTGAAGGCCTGAACCAAGTGGGGCCAGCGTACCGCGAGGGCGGGATCGCGCCCTTGTGCGACCAGCCAGGTACGGCGCGCCCAGTGATCCACGACGACCGCCCAATCGTAGATGCCGACGACCATTTCCGGGATGTTCTCCGCATCCAGGGCCTTGTCGGGCAGTTTCTCCAGCCTCCTCGCCAGATCGTAGCCGAAGTATCCGATAGCGCCGCCGCAGAAAGGCAGGCCCGGAAGCTGCGGAGCCTTTTCGCCGAGATATTGCTTGACCAGGGTAAACGGGTCATCCGGCGACAGTGTGATAGAGCCCTGCGATCGAATCTCGGTGAGCGGCCCGCGCGTGACCAGCGTCGCGACGGGATCCGCCGCGATGATGTCGTAACGTCCCTGTCGGCTATGCGGAAACCCGCTATCCAGAAAAACCGCCCAGCGCCGCTCCGCCCAAGGCAGAAACAAAGCGGCGCTGTCCTCGAAATAAGGCAGCTCTTCGATTCTCGGCGTCATGTCCGCCCCACCTCCCGCAATGCCAGACAAGCTACGGCTGCGGCTGGGGCGCAATCCGAAGCGTGAAAATCGTTTTGCGACGTCAACATTGAAAACAGTTCGCTGAAGTCCTTATAAGGAAAACCCGATCGTGCCGCCAATTCTCGCACCAGAAATCGTCCCACGCCAGCACCGATCAAAGGCGCATCGTCGCCGATCAAGCCGCGCGAAAGCTGGCGATCCAGAGCCGAACGAAGCTTCGCGAGTTGCCGCTCGCGGAAGAACCGGGCCGCCTGCCGCCATTGCTTCAACGATGCCGACTCCGCATCCCGCCCGAACAAGCGAGCTAGACGCCGGGCGCTTCCCTGGACGGTTTTTTCGCCGCTATCGGCCGCCGGCATCTGATCGGCGTGCTCGGGCAATTCTCCGCACAGCCGGTAGACGTCGGCAGTGGTCGCGAAATGTTCGGCCATGATACCGATCCACTCGCCCTCGAAGGGCGCCCGATCGGCAAGCGCCATCGCCGGGGTACGGACTATCCCGGTATAAATCAGCTCATCGTAACGCATTCGTTCATAATCGGTATAGCCTCGGGTTTCGACCCGGTGGCCGCGAATCAACGCAATATCGGTGGTCGTGCTCCCGATATCCACGAACATGGCATCGCGCAGATTTTCCGCCACCCAGAGCGCGCTCGCCAGCCAGTTGGCCGAAGCGATTTTTGGAACGCTTTCCGGGGTGATGGCATTGGCATCGAGAAACCCGTCGTGTCCGGCAAACACCTGCACCGAATTCTGCCGACAGCGCTGAATCATCGCTTCGACCAAGGCAATCACGCCTTGCTCCCGGTTTTCGAAAAAATCCACCAACTCGCCGGTCATGGTCATCGCATGGCGGCAGCCCGGTCTCGGCGAAATGGCTTCCAGGATTCGGCTCATGGCGCCATGCAGTCGATCCAAGCCCAGCCACAAGGGACAGGGCTCCTGAATGACCGCGACGATTTCGCCGGCGCCATTCAACGCCGCCGCTTTGAGGTGGGCTCCGCCGATGTCCCAGCCGATCATTTCAATGCTCATTTCACGTCTCCAAACCAATCTCGACGGGCTTTCCCGATTCCGCGTCGAATTCGGGCAAGATTCCGCTCCGCCACAATTCCAAAACCAGCGCGGCCGGATTAATGCCTAAGGATTGCCGCAGCCCGGCGTAGGACGTGGTCAGTCGCGGATTGATCTCGAGCACCCTCGGCCCCTGTTCGCACTGCATCAAATCGACCCCGGCATAGCCCCATAATTCCGGCACGGCCTCCGCGATCCAATCAGCCAAGGCTCGATACGCGGCAAGACCCGACCGGATGGCGCCGACCTCGCTGCCGCGCAAGGCAAAACCGCCCCGCGACCTGACGATCCGTTGCCGGTTACAGCTCAGCAGCCGCGCTTTCCCGTGAGCAAACAGTGCGGACAGGCTAAGCGATTCGCCTTCGATCAAAGGCTGAACGACATACCGGGCAAGGTCGTCGGTTTCGGCCGCCCAAGTCTTCCAGACCC
>NZ_JBDIVO010000305.1:0-5418 GCF_039794385.1 Methylocaldum sp.
GCAGGGGATGCGGCCCATGTCCACTCCCCGCTGGGCGCCCGAGGCATGAATCTCGGACTGGAGGACGCCTGGGTTTTTTCGGAACTTGTGAGAAACGGCCGTTTGCCGGAGTACGACAGGCTCCGCCACCCGGTCGATCGGGGTGTGGTGCGAAGGGTGAAGATCCTCGCGCGGATTGCCTCAGCCGAGTCGTGGTTCGACAGGTTCATCCGAAACTACGTGTTGCTGAAAGCGATCAATATCCCGTCCATCCGTGCGCTCATGGTCGCTACCATCACCGGCCTCGACCACGCGTTACCTCGGTCCGTCGCCGATGGAACAGGTTGAACGGAGAGGCCAAACTTTCAAGTCTCGGCTCAACGATGGTTCAACCCATGGCCTGATCGGTCGCTAGAGCGTTTTCCGATCCGGCATCAGGGAGCCCGACACGAATCCCCGAACACGGGGATGAAAAACGTTCTATATCGTCATGCAGGCCATCGTCGCTCGGCCTTGTCGACGCGTTCCGGTTCAGGACCATGCGTTTTTTTGGCCTCGGCGCCTTTGGTCTTTCTGGTGCGATCGCATGGAAGGCAAAGCCGACGAGAGCACCGAAAAGGTATTGCTGTTTCCTGAGATTTGTCCGACTCGGACTTTGCACGGCGATTTACGGTCCAAGAAAGAATCGCTCTGGTTTCCGATGTCGTCACCAAGATCAATGACAGTCTTTTTGCAGGAGGAATGTCATGTCGCCCGGTCGAAGCGTCGTGAGTGTCTACGACAGCATGTCAAAGATCGAGGAAGCCATACAAAAGCTGAATCAGGAAGGCTTTCCGATCAATCAAGTCTCCATGGTCGCGCGAAGTCTCGAAAGCGAACGGGAAGTCCACGGGATCGCGACGATCGGGGATATGGCCAAGCACGGCGCCAGCATCGGCACCTGGACCGGAGGTTTGTTCGGAGTGTTGGTCGGAGCGGCGCTGGTCTGGGTTCCCGGCGGCGGGTCGATATTGATTCTCGGGCCGTTGACCGTGGCCTTAATCACAAGCATCGAAGGTGCCTTGGTCGGTGCGGCCGGCGGCGGGCTATTGGGCGCTCTCGTGGGCTTTGGGGTATCGACCGAGCACATCATTCGCTATGAGCAGCACGTCAAAGGAGGCAAGTATCTCCTGATCGCCCACGGCAGCGCCGAGGAACTCGAGTGGGCGCGGGACCTCCTGGCCGATACGGGTGCCGAAGAAATCACCATGCATCAGTCCGAAAGCACGGCGCGTTGACCGGAAGGCTTGCCGAATCCTTCCCTGTCAGGTTTGGTACGGATTTCAAGCGGAAGCGCGACCGGCTAGTCTTGAACGGAAACCGCCGGCGTCCGGTCGCGGCAACAAGGGTTATTAACCCGGCCTATAAACATAGGCCGGGTTAATCCGGGGCAGGGATGTCCCGGCACGGCGACAATCCGCGTGAGCCAAGGCCGGGCGTGTACCGGCCTTGGCGGCGGCCCGTAAATACCAGCAGGGTATTTACGGGCCTGATTAATAGGATCAAAGACGAAGTGCCGAACCGCTTTCATAGCCGGTAAGGCACCGAGCTGACCGGAGGGCTCACCGGGGATTGGTCTATCGCAGGACTCTATGCTCGATTCCATTTACGCGTTTCTCGCCCGGCTGGGTTACGCTCACCCAATCCATCCGACCGAGGTCCACATGCCAATCGGGCTGGTGGTGGGTGCGTTCATATTTGCCTGGATCGCTTTGCTGTTCCAACGGCCAAGACTCGCGCAAACCGCATATCATTGCATCGTTCTCGCTTTTATATGGCTGTTTCCGACCGTACTGTTCGGGGTGATGGATTGGCAACATTATTACGCCGGAGCCATGCCGTTTCCGATCAAGATGAAACTGATTCTTGCCCCGGTTCTTTTGGTTCTACTGGTTGGCGCGGTGCTCCTCGGGCGTGGGGGAGGCGCCGAATCCAAGGCGGTTTTGACCAGCTACGGCCTGTGTTTTCTGGTGGTCGTCATCCTGGGCTACTTCGGCGGGCAATTGGTGTATGGCGTCCAAGGTCCGTCTCTTCCCGACGAGCTAAAAGCCGGCGCCCGGTTATTTGCCGCCCATTGCAGCAGTTGCCATCCTCAAGGCGGCAACATCATCAATCCCGATTTGCCCCTGAAAGACTCTCCGCAGTTAGCGGATCCCAATGTCTTCGTGGCCTTTATCCGCAATCCGAAAATGCCGGACGGCTCTGCAGGCTCCATGCCGGCGTTTCCTCCCGCGCAGATATCCGATCGAGAAGCCGAGTCGCTTTACGAGTATGTCGTTCAAACAATGGGATATCCGACACGGAAATGACCGGGCATGATACAAACGGACCGTTGCCTGCCTGACGAATCGCCGCCGATCACGGAAAAAACCGAGCGATGAATGGCGAGTCTTACGACAGCGGCGCACACCGAGAACACCGGATCGAAACCGTCGATAGGAAGACCTTGCTTTTCGAAGTTTCCGTTTTCCTATCGCTGATCGTTCCGTCCATGGTGCTGTCCTTCTTCGCGGTGAGGCAAGGCGCCCTGACATTTACCGTTACGGCCTGGGCCACCATACTGCGGGATTTGGCCCTAGTTGGCCTGATTGCGTACTTCCTCCGGCGAAACGGAGAACCGGCCTGTCTTCTCGGTTGGACGTTCGCCAACGCACGAACCGAGATCGGAATCGGCGTGGCCCTGTTCATACCTTTTTTCGTGGGTATGGGCGTGCTGGAGAACAGCTTGCGTGCGGCCGGCTTTTCGATGCCGTCCACGCCCCTGCCGACGTACCTGAGGCCGGAAAGTCTGCCACAAAGCGTGCTGGCGACGCTTTTGGTCGCAGTGGTGGCGATCGCGGAGGAGACCATCTTTCGCGGATATCTGATCCTCCGTTTTAAAGGCTTGGGCGCAAGCTCGGTAGGCGCCGTGGCGCTCTCGGCATTCATTTTTTCTCTCGGCCACGGGTATGAGGGATCGGCCGGAGTGATCACGGTCGGAGTGGCGGGTCTCATCTTCGGGATGATTTATCTTTGGCGCCGGAGCCTGGTGAGTCCCGTCGTTATGCATTTTCTGCTGGATTTCATCGGCATCGTCCTCGCACCGATGCTTCGTCCGTAAGAAGGCGCCAATGGCGGCTGACAAACAGCAAAACTTCCGACGCCTTTGGCGATCAAAAAACTTTATCCATCGGAGCACCGCCGCCATCTCGGCACGATTGCCATGGAAACTTTTCCGCGAAACCCTTATTTCTTGTCTCAGGAGCCGCCCCATGGACGAACCCCTTTCCCCGGACCTGCTGCGGCGGATAGACGCCTACTGGCGGGCCGCCAATTACTTGGCAGTGGGGCAAATCTATCTCTACGCCAATCCACTTCTGCGCGAACCGCTCAGGCCGGAACACGTCAAGCCGCGGCTGCTCGGCCACTGGGGCACCACGCCGGGACAGAACTTCATCTACGTCCACCTCAACCGGATCGTCGGACAGTACGATCTCGACATGATCTATATCTCCGGCCCCGGACACGGGGCGCCCGCGGTCGTGGCCAACACCTACCTGGAGGGTACCTACAGCGAGTTTTATCCCAACGTGAGTCAGGACGAGGAAGGCATAGGGCGGCTGTTCAAGCAGTTCTCCTTCCCCGGCGGCATTCCCAGCCACGCTGCCCCGGAGACACCCGGGTCCATTCACGAAGGCGGGGAACTTGGCTATTCCCTCAGCCACGCCTTCGGTGCCGCCTTCGACAACCCGGACCTGGTCGTAGCCTGCGTGGTGGGCGATGGCGAGGCCGAGACGGGGCCGCTGGCCACCGGCTGGCAGGGCAACAAGTTTCTTAACCCGGCCACCGACGGCACCGTCCTGCCGATCCTGCACCTCAACGGCTACAAGATCGCCAATCCGACCACTCTGGCGCGCATCGGCCGCGCGGAACTGGAAGAGTACTTCCGCGGTTGCGGCTATCAGCCCTACTTCGTCGAGGGCGACGAGCCGATGAAGATGCACCAGCGCATGGCGGCGACGCTCGACGAGGTCGTGGCCGAGATCCAGCGCATTCAGACCGACGCCCGCGCCACGGGCTTCAAGGCGCGTCCCCGTTGGCCGATGATCGTGCTGGCGACGCCCAAGGGCTGGACCGGCCCCGAGATCGTAGACGGGGAGCTCGTCGAAGGGACATTCCGCGCCCACCAGGTCCCCCTCGCAGCGGTGCGGACCAACCCCGAGCACCTCAAGCTCCTCGAAGAGTGGATGAGGAGCTACCGGCCCGGGGAGCTGTTCGACCGGAACGGAACACTCTTGCCGGAACTGGCCGAACTGGCGCCCAAGGGAGCGCGCCGAATGGGGGCCAACCCTCATGCGAACGGGGGCCTGTTGCTCCGCGACCTGCGCATGCCGGACTTCCGGGATTACGCCGTCGAAGTGCCCGCACCCGGTGCGGTCCAGGCGGAGGACACGCGCGTGCTGGGCCGATTCCTGCGCGACGTTATCCAGCTCAACCAATCCCCGCGGATCTTCCGCCTGTTCGGACCGGACGAAACCCTGTCCAACCGGCTCAACGCGGTGTTCGAGGTTACCGAGCGCCAGTGGACGGCGGAAACCGTCCGGGGCGACGCCCACTTGGCTCCCGAGGGCAGCGTCATGGAGGTGCTGAGCGAGCATCAGTGCGAGGGCTGGCTGGAGGGCTATCTGCTGACCGGCCGCCACGGGCTGTTCAACTCCTACGAGGCGTTCATCCATATCGTCGATTCGATGTTTAACCAGCAGGCCAAATGGCTCGAGGTGACACGGGCCATACCCTGGCGGCGGCCTATTGCCTCCCTCAACTATCTGCTGTCGTCGCACGTCTGGCGCCAGGACCACAACGGCTTCACCCACCAGGACCCGGGCTTCCTCGACGTGGTTGTCAACAAGCAGGCGAACGTCGTTCGCGTCTATCTGCCGCCGGACGCCAATTGCCTCTTGTCGGTGGCCGACCATTGCCTTCGGAGCCGGCATTACGTCAACGTGATCGTGGCCGGCAAGCAGCCCCAGCCGCAGTGGCTGAGCCTGGACGCTGCCATCAAGCATTGCACGGCCGGCATCGGCATCTGGGAATGGGCGAGCACGGACCGGGGCGAGGAACCGGATGTGGTGATGGCCTGCGCCGGCGACGTGCCGACCCTGGAGACCCTGGCCGCGGTCCAGCTCCTTCGCGGGTACTTCCCGGAGTTGAAGATTCGGACCGTCAACGTCGTTGACCTGATGACGCTGCAACCGGCGAACGAACACCCTCACGGGTTAGACAACCGGGACTTCGACGCCCTGTTCACCCGCAACAAGCCGATCATCTTCGCCTTCCACGGCTATCCGTGGCTGATCCACCGTCTGGCTTACCGGCGGACTAATCATGCCAACCTGCACGTCCGCGGCTACAAGGAAAAGG
>NZ_JBDIVO010000306.1:0-5416 GCF_039794385.1 Methylocaldum sp.
TTTTCGCCGATGTCGCGGACCCTTCGCTCGAAAGCCGTGTCGTTCATGACCCTACCTCAGAGTTGCCCAACGAATTCGGACCTCACCCGCGATGATAGTTCCATGGCGGAAGCCGCAGCGGGCGTCTCCGACAAGGAACAGAGTGCAGCAAATCGTCTCTAAGGGGAAGTGGCATGAGTGTGATAGATTGGAGGCTATTCCAATGCTTTCCGGATCATCTCTCATGGACGACAAAACCTTAAAACCGATACGACTGATCGGCGTGGCCTTCGACCGCGACGCCGAAACGGGGCCGGAATCCTTGCGCCTTCTGGGCTTGGATCGGAGGCTGAGGAGCCGGGGCGTTCCAGCCAACTGGCAAACGATTCTCCATCCGCACCGAATACTGGACAAGGTGCCCAAGGTGGCGGATCTCTGCGAACGAGCGGCACAGGAAACCGAGAGCGCCCTGAGAGCCGGCGAATTTTTCGCCGTATTGGGGGATGACCATTCTTGTGCCGTAGGCTCCTGGACTGGTGCGGCGGCGGCTTTGGCCGAACGAGGCCCTTTGGGGCTGATCTGGATCGACGCCCACATGGACAGCCATGTGCCGGAGACGAGCCCCAGCGGCGCATTGCACGGCATGCCTCTCGCGTGCCTCCTCGGTTTCGGCGAACCGTCTCTGGTGAATTTGGGCGGATTCGGCCCGAAGCTGTTTCCCCGGCATGTTTGCCTGATCGGCGTCCATAGCTTCGAGCCGGCCGAGCAAGCTTTGCTGGAAAGGCTCGGCGTCCGGATCTTCTATTTGGGCGAAGTCCTTCGGCGCGGCCTGAACAACGTCATGGAGGAAGCGTTGTCCATCGTCCAATCCGATACGGCCGGCTTTGGCGTCACCCTCGATCTCGACGCCATCGATCCGAAGGACGCGCCCGGGGTCACGACGCCGGTGGCGGGCGGCATTTCCGGCGAGGAAATGATCGGCGCTTTGGCCATACTCCAGGGCAATCCGGACTTTCTCGGCATCGAAATCGTGGAATTCGACCCGCCCCGCGATAGGAGCCGTGCCACGGTCTATCTGGCCAGCGATCTCTTGCTGGCTGCCGTGGTTCCCGAGCGAACCGCGCGAGCGGAAGACGTTCTGAGCATCACCGAACGCTATGGCGCGCACAACTACGACACCTTGCCGGTGGTTTTGACCCGAGGCGAGGGCGTCTACCTTTGGGACGTCGAAGGGAAACGCTATCTGGACATGATGGGCGCCTATTCCGCCGCAAGCCATGGTCATGCCCATCCGCGCCTGGTCCGAACCTTGACCGAGCAGGCGAAGCGGCTGGCCATCACCTCGCGGGCCTTTCACAGCGACCGGCTCGCGCCTTTCCTCAAGAGGGCTTGCGAACTGACCGGACAGGACATGGCGCTGCCGATGAACACCGGCGCCGAAGGCGTGGAGACCGCGCTGAAAGCCGCCCGCAAGTGGGCGTATCAGGTCAAGGGCGTGGCTCCCGACAGCGCCGAAATCATCGCCTGTCGAGGCAATTTCCACGGGCGGACTATCGCGATCGTAGGTCTTTCATCCGAGCCCGGCTACCGCGAAGGCTTCGGGCCGTTTCCGCCGGGCTTGAAACTGATTCCGTACGGCGATTCCGCGGCCTTGGCCGATGCGATTACCGAGAACACGGCGGCGTTTCTGGTCGAGCCGGTCCAGGGAGAGGGCGGCATCGTCGTCCCGCCGGCGGGTTATCTCGCCGAATGCGCCCGGATTTGCCGGGAGCGGAAGGTTTTGCTGCTGTGCGACGAGGTTCAGACGGGGCTTGGCCGAACCGGCAAATTCCTGGCTTCCGAGCATGAAGGCGTGAAACCCGACGGCCTGATTCTCGGCAAGGCGTTGGGAGGCGGTTTGCTGCCGGTGTCGGCATTTCTGGCGAGCCGCGAGGTGATGGGCGTTTTCGGCCCGGGCCATCACGGCAGCACCTTCGGCGGCAATCCTCTGGCCGCGGCGGTCGGGCTGGAGGCGCTCAATGTGATCGTCGAGGAAGGGTTGGCCGAGCGCTCGGACGAGCTCGGCGCCCATTTTCTCGAAGGGCTGCGCGCTTTGAGGAGCCCTCTGATTCGCGAGGTCCGCGGCAAAGGTTTGTTCATCGGTCTGGAACTTAACTCAGGTTTCTCCGGCCGCGAGTTCTGTATGAGGCTGATGGAGCACGGGATTCTGACCCGCGAGACCCATCAAACCGTCATCCGATTCGCACCGCCTCTGGTCATCGAACGCAAGGAGGTCGAGTGGGCGGTGGAGATGCTCGAGACCGTCATTCGAGATCTGGAACGCAATTGTCCCGGCAAGGGGTAAAAGCATGCGGCTCCGGTCTTTGCGCTTTTTCCAATTCCACTTGGAAAACGGTGTTCATGGCCGATCAGTTCAGCGATGTCCACAATGCGGAAGGGCAGGTCAATCCCGATGGAACGCCCAGTCCGAGCGGGCAGTTCGGCAAGATCGAGGACTGCGCCATCGTCAAGCTCGCGGCCACGTATCGGATCAAGCCCTTGAACACCGACGTGTTCGTCAGCGTGAAAAACCTCTTCGACCAGAACTACATCGTTGATCGCACCCGCGGCATATCGCCGGGTTCGCCGAGACTGGTGCAGGCGGGATTCAAACTAGACTTCCGAGCCTTTCCTGACCGCTCTTAGCCGGTTTGACGCCGCACGAGGGCGTACGGCGCAAGGTCATTCCTTGACGCTTCCCAATACCAGTCCTTCGATGTAGTACTTCTGGAGGACGAGAAACAGAAGAATCACCGGCAGCACGGTGAGCACCGAACCGGCCATCATCAGTTCGGCGTCTTGCACGTGTTCGCCGAGCAGGTTGGCGAGAGCGACCGGCAGCGTGTAAAGATCGCTGTCGGTCAGGATGATGAGCGGCCACATGAAGTCGTTCCAGGTGCCCATGAAGGTGAAGATGGCCAGGGTGACCAGGATCGGCTTGCACAGAGGCAGTACCAGGGTCCGGTAAATCCTGAATTCGCCGGCGCCGTCGATGCGGGCGGCATCCAGCAGGCTGTCCGGAATCGACAGGGCATACTGCCGGATCAGAAAAATGCCGAAAATGCTCGCCATGCCGGGTACGATCACGCCGCTGTAAGTATTCACCAGCCCCATCTCTTTAAGCATCAGGAACAAGGGCAGCATGGCGACCTGCGCCGGAATCACCATGGAGGCCAGAAGCAGACGAAACAGGCGGTCGCGTCCCTTGAACCGCAGCTTGGCGAAGGCGTAGCCCGCCATGGAATTGAGCAGCAGGGAGAGCACGGTGACCGATGTGGCGATCAGCGTGCTGTTCAGGAGATAGGCGGCGAGATTCAAGCGGGAGAACAGCATCCGGTAATGTTCCAGCGTCGGCGCTGCCGGCAGCAGCGGAGGCGGGAACCGGTTCGCCTCGGCCGAAGACATCAAGGACACGGAAACCATCCAGAACAGCGGGAACAGAGTCGCGATCACCGCCGCGATCAGCGCGAGGTGAAGCAGCAGTGTCTTGATCGGTTTTTCGGAAAATACGGCCACTGTCAGATTTCCCGTCGCCTCAATCTCAACTGCAACACTGTCCCCGTCAGAATGATGAGAAACAACGTGAAGGCCACCGCTGCCGCGTAGCCGAGATTCCACCAGCGAAAACCTTCCTGGAACATCAGGAGCGCCACGCTCAGGGTGCTGTTGGCGGGACCGCCCTGGGTCATCACGTAAGGTTCGGCGAAAAGCTGGAAGTAGCCGATCATCGTGATGACGGTGACGAAGACGAAGGTCGGCGCCAGCATGGGCAAGGTGATGTGGCGGAATTGGCGCCAGGTGCTCGCGCCGTCGATCACCGCGGCTTCGTACAAACGGACCGGAATGCTTTGCAGCCCGGCGATGAAGATGATCATGTTGAAGCCGAAATTCTTCCAGATCGCCATCAGGATGATGGCCGGCATGGCCCAGTCGGGGTCGCCCAGCCAGTCGACGGTATCGAGCCCGAGCAGTCCGAGCAGATAATTCAAGAAGCCGTAGCGGGGATGGTAGAGATAGCGCCAGACCACGGCTATCGCCACCAGGGTGGTGACGACCGGCAGGAACAGCAGCGAGCGGAACAGTCCCTTGAACCGGACCAGGCGGTGGTTGACCAAGAGCGCCGCGCCCAGCGACACGGCCACCGACAACGGGCCGCCTACAAGCACGAAATACAGGGTGTTCTTGAGCGCGGTCCGGAACAAGGGGTCGCCGAGCAACCGAAGATAGTTGTCGAGCGCCACAAAGCGCAGCCGTTCGTGGTCGCCGAGGGCGTAGATGTCGAAATCGGTAAAGCTGAGCAGCAGCGACGCCGCGACCGGCAGGAAAAAGAAGACGACGATCAGGATCAAGGCCGGCGCAAGGAACCAGAAGGCGGTATTCGCCGGTAACAGCGGGGTTTTCATGGCGCCCGTTTCCGCAACAGCCAGCGACGCTTTTCGAGAATCCGGTCTACGTCCTTGTCCAGGGCAGCTAAGGCTTGCTCCTCGGTCAATTCGCCGCGCACTGCTTTTTCCGTGTAATGGGCGATTTTGCTGGCGATGCGTTCCCATTCGGGAATTTTCGGCGTGGACACCACCCGCTCCAACTGCGTCTTGAAGGCCTGCGTGCGAGCCGCTGTGGCCAGATCGGGGTGCAGCCAGGCGGAGCGGCGGGCGGGGAGGTCGCCGGTCAGACGGTAAAAGGCAAGCTGTTGTTCGGGTTCGGAGAGAAATTCGATCAGCTTCCAGGCTTGATCTTTACGGCTGGAACTTCGGGCGATCGCGAGACTGGCGCCGCCGGCCAGTGAAACGCCGGGATAACTCTCATCGGGAGCCGGCATCGGCGCGGTGGCCCACCGGCCTTGCATGGACTTCGGAAGCCGGTGTTCGAACTCGACGATATTCCAGGGCCCGGTGACATACATCGCGAAATAGCCGCTGGCGAATTCCTGATAAAGATTGGCGATCTGGGCTTCCGATACGGCGGGTGCATACCCCCGGCGGAAGATGTCGAGATAAAAACGAAAAGCCTGGCGAAAGGCATCGCTCCGGAAATTGCCGAACCGGGCCTCGTCGCGGAGCAGTTCTGACCCCATTTGCAGCGCGAGGATCACCGGGACCTGCCATTCGTTCATGGGCAAGAGCAGCCCGTAGCGGTCTCCACCGGGCAACGCCGCGATTGCCGCCATCGCCGCGAGCCATTCGTTCCAGGTCTTGGGCGGCGCCGAAAAACCGGCCTTGACCAGAATATCGGTACGGTAGAAGAGCAGGCGGGTATCGACATACCAAGGCAGACCGTGAAGCCGTCCGTCGATTTCGTTGGTTTCGATGATGCCCTCGAAATAATCCTCCCGTTGTTGGGCCGTCAGCCTATTGTCAAGACTGTCGACGGCTTTCAGAACGACGAATTCCGGAATCCA
>NZ_JBDIVO010000307.1:0-5397 GCF_039794385.1 Methylocaldum sp.
CCTACCTTCAGATCGAAGATTTGCCCGGCTCGATCAAGCTGGCGACCACCGAAGACCCCGATGTCCACATGATGGGCATGATCATGCTGGAGCCGGCCGACCTCGATGCCGCGTCGGTCGAACTAAAAATCTGCGACTCCTATGTGCTGGTCGCCAAGGAATTGCTCAAAGGCAACTGCGATGCCGGCGTTTTTCTCGCCGAGGCGTTCAACGATCTCTCTTCGGTCATACGCAAGCAACTGCGGGCATTGGTCAGCAGCCAGATCCAGGTGGTCCATCACGCGCTGATGATAAGCCCTAGGCTCGCGGATCACCGAGACCGCCTGCTCGGCGCGCTGCTGGCCATGTCCGAAAACGACAAGGGCAAGAGTGCTCTCGCAGCGCTGAAGATCCCCCGCTGGGAACGGGTCGACGACGAAGAGATGGAATTCATGATCGATCTCATGGACACCTTTGTGACCTGAGCACGAGATCACCCGATCGAAATACCGGGAGCCTCTGTGCTCGACTGCGAAGCTTTTCGCACATCGCCGCTGTTCCCGTATCCACCAAGCTGACGATCCTCGCTTCACGCATAGGATTATGCTCCGCGCTTTGAGCGCGATTGGAGTACCACAAGAAATTTCAGCCTTTCCGTGAACTGACTTGCAGCCTCGTCGGTCTACCCCGATACTATGACCATGATTGAAGCGATCGCGAACCTCACCAACAACTTTCTGATCGCCATGCCCGGGATGACGGACCCCTTTTTCGCCCGCACCGTCACTTATCTGTGCCAACACAGTCCGGAAGGCGCATTGGGTATCATTATCAATCGCCCGTCCGAGCTGACCTTGGGCGATGTGATGCAGCAAATGGAGATCGATATCCAGGAATCCGCCATAGGCCAAATTCCCGTTTACTTCGGCGGGCCGGTGCAGGCCGAACGCGGCTTCGTCCTTCACGAGCCGGGCGGTAACTGGAATTCCACCCTGAAGGTATCGGACTCCATTTCCCTCACCACCTCCCGCGACATCCTGGAAGCCATGAGCATCGGCAAGGGACCTCAAAAGGTCCTGGTGGCGCTGGGATACGCCGGCTGGGGAAAGGGACAGCTGGAACGGGAAATCGTCGAGAACTCCTGGCTGAGTGCGCCCGCCGACGACGCCATTCTGTTCGATCATGCGCCGGCCCATCGCTGGAAGGCCGCCGCCGAACTGATGGGCGTGGATATTTCACTTCTGTCCTCTCAAGCGGGGCACGGCTAATTCATGGATTTCGTCGATCCAGTGCGGCACGAGACCAACGAGCCCACTTATCTCGGCTTTGATTTCGGAGAAAAAAACATCGGCGTGGCCGTCGGACAGCGGGTAACCGGTACCGCGACAGCTCTTGAAACGATACGCGTAACCAGCCGCAAGGCCCTGTGGGACGCCATATCCCGCCTGGTTCAGACATGGCGGCCGTCGGCGTTCGTGGTCGGCTTTCCTTATAACCCGGAAGGTGAAGAAAACCCCATCATCGAGCCCATTTTGCGCTTCTGCCGTCAATTGGAAAGCCGTTATCACCTGCCGGTCCACACGATGGACGAAACCTTGTCGACCAGCGAATCCCGCGAGATTTTTTATCGCAGGCGCTCCAAACGGTCGACGCATTTCGCCGATGTCAAAGACGAACTCGCCGCCCAATTGATTCTGCAAACCTGGTTGGCCCATACGAAGGAAAAGGATGTCGGGAATGCCTGATACGGCTTTGCGGGTGGACCTGTTGCTCGACCGGCTGGAAGCTTCTTTGCGCGAAGAAATGGCGCGGCGCGAGTTTTCCGACCCGGCCATGATCGGCATTCACACCGGCGGAGCCTGGATCGCCGAACGCTTGCATGCCCGACTCGGTCTGGCCGAGCCTTTGGGACTCTTGAACATCTCGTTTTACCGGGACGATTTTTCGCATACCGGCATTCACCCTCAAGTCAATCCAAGCGTGCTGCCGTTTCGCGTCGAAGGCCGGAACATATTGCTGATCGACGACGTGTTCTATACCGGACGGACTGTTCGTGCCGCGCTGAACGAGATCTTCGATTACGGCCGCCCCGCCCAGATCTTGCTGGGCGTGCTGATCGAGCGAAACGGACGGCAGATTCCGATTCGCCCCGATTGCATAGGGCACAAAATTACGCTCGCCGCCGATCAGCGCATCACCCTCAGCGGGCCGAGCCCGCTCGAACTGCGCATCCATTCGGTTTCTCCGCAACCATGAATCCGATTCAGGCCGACAATCTTCAATTAGATTCCAGCGGACGATTGAAGCACTTTCTGACCGTCGAGGGCTTGAGCCGAGACTTGCTGGTCAAGATCATGGACACGGCGGAATCCTTCGCCAGCGTCACCGAGCAGACCGTCAAGAAAGTGCCGCTGCTGCGCGGCAAGACCGTGGTCAACCTGTTTTTCGAGAACAGCACGCGCACGCGCACCACCTTCGAATTGGCCGCGAAGCGGCTGTCCGCCGACGTAATCAATCTGAACATCGCCACCTCCGCCACATCCAAGGGGGAAAGCCTGCTGGATACCATCCGCAATCTGGAAGCGATGCACGTCGACATGTTCGTCGTCCGGCACGCGGAAAGCGGCGCGGCCCACTTCATCGCCCGCCACGTGGCACCCCATATCAGCGTCATCAACGGCGGAGACGGACGGCATGCCCACCCGACCCAAGCCATGCTGGACGTGTTCACCATCCGCAAATACAAGGGCGATTTCTCGAATCTGAAAGTAGCGATCGTCGGCGATATCCTTCATTCCCGCGTAGCCCGGTCCGAGATTCATGCCCTGAACACCCTGGGTGCCGCCGAAGTGCGCGTGATCGGTCCCAAAACGCTGCTGCCGGCTGCGGTCGAGACCTTGGGCGTCACCACATTCCATGATCTGGAGGAAGGGCTGGAAAACGTCGATGTCGTGATCATGCTGCGCCTGCAAAAGGAGCGCATGAGCGGGGCCTTCATTCCAACCGAGCACGAGTACTTCGCCTGCTTCGGACTGACCGAAAAACGCCTGGCGCGCGCCAAACCGGATGTCATCGTGATGCACCCGGGGCCCATCAATCGAGGCGTTGAAATCGATTCCCAAGTCGCCGATGGTCCCCACTCCGTCATACTTCAGCAGGTCGACCACGGGATCGCCGTTCGCATGGCGATTCTGTCCATGGCGATGCGCCCCGATCTCGAAGCTTCCGCCGGAGACAAAGCGGTATGACCGAACGCATCGCCATCCGCGGCGGACATATCATCGATCCGTCGAGCGGCATCGAGGGAACGCTCGATCTCTACTTGGCCGAGGGACGTGTGGTGTCGCTCGGGACCGCGCCGGACGGTTACACGGCGGACCGAACGATTTCAGCGGAAGGGCAGATCGTATGTCCAGGTTTTATAGATCTTTGTGCGCGTTTACGCGAGCCCGGTTACGAACATAAGGCGGCGATCGCCAGCGAAAGCGAGGCCGCTAGCGCGAGCGGGATTACTACGCTCTGCTGTCCGCCCGATACCGATCCGGTTATCGATACGCCCGCCGTGGTCAACCTGATCCGGGAAAGGGCGCAACAGATCGGTAAGATAAGGGTACTACCCATAGGCGCTTTGACGCGCGGCCTTAAGGGTAGGGATTTGAGCGAAATGAGCGCGTTGAAGCGCGCCGGCTGTGTTGCGCTCAGCAATGCCCACGCGCCGATGGCGAATACGCTGGTGCTGCGCCGGGCGCTCGAATATGCCGCGAGTCACGACCTTCTGGTCGTCATCCGTCCGGAAGACCCATGGCTTGCCGACCAAGGCTGCGTCCACGAAGGGCCGACCGCGACTCGATTGGGTTTGCCAGGGATTCCGGACGCGGCTGAGACCGTAGCCATTGCCCAAGTCCTGGCGCTGGTCGAGCACACCGAGGCACGGGTTCATTTCGCGCAGTTGAGCTGCGCGCGGGCCGCCCGGATGATTGCCAGAGCACGGGAAAAAGGCGCGCCGGTCAGCGCCGACGTAGCGGCTCATCAGTTGCATCTGACCGAAACGGACATCGACGGATTCAACGCCATGTGCCACGTCAGACCTCCGCTACGAAGCGTGGCCGATAGGGATGCTCTGCGCGAGGCGCTCCGGAACGGCGTGATCACGGCGATTTGTTCGGACCACCAACCCCACGAGCCGGACGCCAAGCTGGACGTCTTTCCGTCCACCGAACCCGGCATGGCTTCGCTGGAAATGCTGCTTCCTCTGACGCTGAAGCTGGTCGACGAGGACGTCCTTTCCGTGAGTCAAGCCATCGCCCTCCTCACACAAGGCCCGGCCGCCGTCATGGGCACGGAGACGGGCACCCTCAGCGTCGGCTCGCCGGCTGATATCTGTATCTTCGACCCTGAGTGCACCTGGACGGTCGATAGCTCGACTTGGCGAAGCGGCGGCCGGAATACGCCCTATTGGGGACAAACCGTCAAAGGCCGGGTGACTCGGACGTTTGTGGATGGCCGGGTAGTTTTCGAGCGCTAGCCAAACCATCGATAAAATCCCCGAGCTATTCAGACTGGCGACCGAAATCCTATTTCACCACACCGCATGCGATGCGGGCTCCGCCCGGCTTGTCGGCGTAGTTGTCGTCTTCCGCATGAATCATCAGTGAACGGCCCTTGAGATCGGCTACGCGCAAACGCTTGGCGGTGACCGCTTCCTGAGCCGTACCGTCGGAGGCCACATTCAAAACCGGCAGATCTCCGGCGTGACCGTCGCCGGCGGGGCCCGCGTGCTTTCCTGTCTTCTTCGGATCGAAGTGATTGCCTGCCCCCAGTCCCGCCACGGGTTTTCCGTCTTTTTCTTTGGCCCCGCAGTCGGGCAATTCATGAACATGAAAGCCGTGCGGGCCGGGCGGCAGACCTCTGAGATCCGGGGTCAGCTTCAATCCCGAGGCCGTATCCGCGGCGACGACGGAACCGATGGACTCCGCAATTCCGGTTTCGTCGATCTTGTTCATCTCCACTCTGATCTCTTCGGCATAAACCGCGGATCCGAAGATGATCGCCGCGCCTGCGGCCATCAATCCAAACTGGTTCATCATAACCTCCCGTATCGTTGTTAAATTTTGCTGTCCAACCGATTTTAAGCCTAAGACAATCCCTGTCGTAAGTCCGTTAAACAAATTTGACATAATCCGAAGCGATGTTTATCGGCCTTTGCAAAACCCGGATCGGAAGCGTTACTCTCCATAGGGATCGATGGGTAGAAGCTGATGGCTGAACGTACTTCGAACCATGCGTGATCCTTTAGCTTTGCTGCGCAGCACCGATTTCCCCCGTATCACGCGGAAACGGCTGGAGACTCTTCAGGTCGATCTGGGCTATCGCTGCAATCTGAGGATTTTGGAGGAACCGGGGTATGAAGATCTGGCT
>NZ_JBDIVO010000308.1:0-5387 GCF_039794385.1 Methylocaldum sp.
CGCAGATGCAGCAGCGCATAGCGGAACAATATCGGGCGGTGTTGTATCAGCGTGTCATCGGTCAAGGCATGCCCCTTCGGTTTTCTTGTTCGCTTCGGGCCATTGTTCTGGTGCCTTTTCACTTTAACCTTTGCACTTTGCGGGCAACAAGCCGGCTGGAATTTCTCGATGCGCGCCTCGCAAGGAAACGTATATTTCACGCACTTTTGAACTCTTCGGCCAAATCAGTCGTAAGGTTCGGCCCCGGCCAGCGACTAAGGGACAAACTTTCAATTGTAAGAGGACTCGATCTATGGCGAGGCACTGGCTTTTCCTATTCGGCCTTAGCATGGCGCTGGCCTTCCGAATTGGGTATGCGGCCGAACCGGACTGGAGCAACTACGGCCAGATTCTCGCGCGACACCTCAGCGAGCGCACCGTCGCCGGAACTCGTTTGGCATGGCTGAATTACACCGGGTTGAAAAGCGATCCGGCGTTCACGCGGGCGATCGCACAAATCGCTGCCTTTCCCGTGGACAATCTCAAGTCCCGCGAGGAAAAGCTGGCCTTCTACATCAACGCTTACAACATTCTGGCCATCAAGACCGTGCTGGATCACTGGCCGGTTGAGAGCATCAAGGATGTCGGCAATCTCCTCAATCCGGTGTGGAAGCGCCCGGTCGGCAATGTGGGCGGCAATGCCCTGAGCCTCGACGAGATCGAGAACGACATCCTGCGCAGACTGGGCGAGCCGCGCATCCACATGGCCATCGTCTGCGCCTCGAAAAGCTGCCCCGATTTACATCCGGAACCCTATACCGCGGCAAAGCTGAATATGCAGCTCGACTCCGCCAGCGCCAGCTATTTGAATAATCCCACCAAGGGCCTGCGGGTAGAGGGAACGGCGGTAAGGGTATCAAAAATCTTCGACTGGTTCGGCGAGGATTTCGAACAGAAGGGCGGCGTCGAGGCATTCATCCGGACTTATCGCCCGGACTTGCCGCAAGGCTTGGAGATCAAGGCCAATCTGCCCTATGACTGGACGCTGAACGGCGAATGACGCCCAAACAGCGGAGTTGAGATCATTGTCCAGCAGCGCGAAAACGAGAACGCTGCGGAGAGGGTCCGTGCCAGAGTCTCGAGTGTCATCAGTGTTCTCTTTGATTGAAACGACATGGAATGGATTCATCTGTTCTGTCGAACGCCCCCTGCCTCAGCATTTATTTGGCCACGACGGCAGACATCACAAGTCTCCGGCAAACAGCAGTTCGCCCCAATAGTGCCGGATCAGTCCAGCCAGTCGGCTACCGACCATCTTTCACTATATCGGTATAAACATTAGAGCATTTTCATACCTACTGTACGGGCACTCGCGAGTAGGTCGGGAATCCCTCCCAATCGCAAACGGTCATCCGGGGAAGGGGCTGGCCGACGCTCCCGGCTAGGCCGTTTGCGATTGGAAGGGTCATCCCAGCGCTCCTGGGATGACCGTTTGCGATTGGAGCGCCGAAGCCGCCCTTCCCGAGGTGCAGTTGGGCCAACGAGTTCGTCGGCAAAGGATTGCCGACCTACTCCACTGTTGGCCTCGAACAGTACAGGTTCTCGGTCCAGAAAAACTGGCCGATGTTCTCCCTTCCCGCAACACACCGGGAATTCCTGGACCAAGCCGCTGTGCCTCGCTGTGGCTCCCATTCGCAGGAAGCCCTCTAGCGTAGCGCCCCTCTCGAACGCCGGGTTGGGTGTTTCTTGCGGCGTTCGTGCACCGCTAACACCCGGTGGGAGCAGGCGGAAGGTCCGCATGATGGCCCTTGTAAGGGTGTCCGTTTTCAACCAAATACTTGAAGGATGCGAGTGACTGCGCCCCCATTCTTCGCATTCTGGCAAGCATAGCTGGCTCAAGGAGCGTTCCAATTAGACCGCCCTTCAGCTCAATTTCGGCTTCCGACACCAGCAAAGCCTGTTGCGCGCCGTCCGGATGTACCGACCAAACATTGCTTGCTCGCTTAACGAACGGTATTCCAAACCCTTCGTACTTGAAGGCCCGCCCTTCGTCCCATGCGATCCAACGCTCCTTGATCGTTAACTTTCCCGCCAATTCGCAGGTGCGCTCCGCGCCAACACCGCGGGCGACCGGTCCATCACATGTGGCACGGAGTACAGGCTCTGACCATAGCTGTATGTCCTCCAAAGCTGCGAGCCTCTCCCACACGACCGAGGCAGGAGCGTTGATGCATACAGAAGTGGACAGCTTAATCATGTAACCTCCTTTTGCGATCGGGAATGGTTGACGACCAATGCCTGAATTCACCGGACCTGCGCCGCTTTTCGCGCAGGTCCGGTGAAATGATGGGTCGGGCGTCATTTCAGATGGATAGCCCAGATTAACAAAAATTCGGCAGAAGACGCGCCATTACTTTGGGGATCGATTGCAAGTGAACTTCGTTACTCTTTCCTAAAGCGCTTGCAGCCATGCGCTGTATGATCTTTGGGAAATCGCGGTCGGCCTGAAAGGCCAACAGAGGAAGGATGACCGGTGCAAGCAACCTGTTCTTCGGCATCAATTCCCACCACACCATGACTTGCGAACCGGCGTCCGATGGTGTGATTTTCCATCCGCCGCACATTGTTTTTGCCGGGAATGGAAAATCCGGAGCTTCTGAAAGAAAGCGCACGGCGAAACTGTGGCCGGGATTGAACTCAGTACATTCCTCGGACCATCGTTTGCCCGCGTGATCTTCACAAGATCGGACAGCCCCGACAGCAGGTGCTTTTCCTTCCAGGACAACGGAGCGCTTCAATGACGGCATGTACTTCTTGATGTCGCCAATATTGCCCACAATCGGCCACATTTGTGCAACGGGTACATTGGTTTCAACGATAATGCAATGGCGATAATCGCCATTTTTTCCTGTCCTGTGAGCCCGGCCAACGGCCCAAAGCTGCCAAGCGCCGAAGACAAATACCGCGCCAGCGACGGCAAGAACAAGAATAATGCCCAGAGGTGAAAACAGCTTGGGAAAGGCAAGCAACAAAACGATGGAGCCTACTACCCACGAGAAATCGGCGGCACTTGCATAAAGCGCGCGCCACGTTGCGATCCTCTGACGCGTTGCCTGATGGATCAGGTCGGCAGCAAAGATGACCAAGACGATGCTGACTACTTGAAGCACAGCTGGCGCATGTATCCCAAGCCACTCGCCCACCAGCGCTGGGCGAAGGAGCATGAGCAGCGCGGAGGAAAGTGAAAAGACGGCGTTCGCCGCCAAAGCCAAACGAAGCGGTAAAACGGCATGCATTTAATATCTCCTTTCGACGAATGACCAAGGGATGGATTCTTGGCCCCAACTTTCGATGTAGTGGGCTTTGTGCTCCTGCTCCCATGAGCTGGCGACCGGCGCTGTGATTGACAATCGCTTGCACGTTGCAAGTATCTGCATTTGGCTTGTGACGTGCAAGCGTTTTGCGTACGCTCGATTCATGAGAGAAAAAGCGCCTGCCGGGCGGCGTTCGGGCTGCCCGATCAACATCCTGCTCGAAGCTGTGGGAGACACCTGGTCGCTGCTGATCGTGCGTGATCTGATGTTCTTCGGACGCAAGACCTACAACGAGTTTCCGAACGCGGGTGAAAAAATTGCGACCAATATCCTGTCGGATAGGCTGCAACGACTCGAATCCTCCGTGATCGTCGCGAAGCAGCGCGATCCCTCCGATGCCAGGCGATACCTCTACCGCCTGACGGAGAAAGGCACGGACCTCGCCCCGGTCGCAATGCCGTTAAGTTAAGGCGTCATTCCGGCAGGGATTGCTCGCCCCTTCCCTGGGGCTCGTCCTTCGGACCGTGCTTAGCACGTCCAAATTCGCTCCTTGCGAATTTGTGCCGGAATCCAGAGCACAGGGAAGTGACACGCCTCTGCCATCCATGGCTTCTGGACCCCGGCATTCCAATCGCAAACGGGCCTTTAGTCGGCCCCTTCCCTGCCGGGGTGACGTCATTCGCCTTAAACTCAACGGCATTGACCCCGGTCGGGGTCATTCGCGAAATGACGGAGAACCGGGAGGGTTTCATCGCCAAGGTGCGCGAACGGTGGATGCATGGCTCACCGCCGTGACGAATCGACATCACCCCCGCATCCCGCTCACATAGGCCGCCGTCAGATCATGCGCCGGAGCCTCGAAGATCTGCCGGCAGTGGCCGAATTCGACGAGAGTCCCGCCCCGCTCCCGCAACCAGAAGAAAGCGGCGTAATTGGCGATTCGTTTTGCCTGAGCCAGGTTGTGGGTAACGATGACCACGGTATAGCGTCCCCTCAACTGGGCGATCATATCTTCTACGATGCCGGAAGCGATGGGATCGAGGGCGCTGCAGGGCTCGTCCGTGAGCAGCACGGAAGGCGCGAGAGCGAGCGCACGGGCGATGCACAGGCGCTGCTGCTGACCGCCGGACAGAGCCAAGGCCGGCTTGTCGAGCCGATCCTTGACCTCGGCCCACAGGCCCACATCGGTGAGCACCCGTTCCAGCGTTTCGTCCAGATCGGCGCGCTTTTTCATGCCGTGTTCACGCAGCGGCATCTCGATGTTGCGGCGGATGGACAGCGGAAAGGGATTCGGTTTCTGGAAGATCATACCCACCTCCCGGCGCAGCGCCGACACATCTAGGCGGGGGGCGAGTATATCCTGGCCGCCGATACGGATGCCGCCCTCGACTCGGCAGCCCGGAATCATGTCGGTCAGCCGGTTGAGCGCAGACAGAAAACTCGTCTTCCCGCACCCGGATGGACCGATCAACGCTGTGATACAGCCCTTGTAGATATCCAGCGTTACATCCTTCAGGGCTGGGTGATCGCCGTAGCTTACGGAGAGATTCGTCACCCGGATCAGGGGTTCGGGTACACAACAGGGCGGACCGGATTGCAATGGACCGACGGTGTAGGTGCCGGCATCGATACTGGGCGAACAGCCGCTGTGTCGGTCGAGAGTTTGCGTCATGGAGCTATGATCCTTCGGTTTAGCCAATGTTCCGCCAGATACAAGGCCGTGCCGTTGATCAGGATGAGCAGGCCGATCAGTACCAGCGCGGAGGCATAGGCACTGCCGTCGCCTCCGGCGACATTCATCGACAGGTCGTAAATGTGGACGGACAGCGCGCGGCCGGAATCGAGGAGCGACGACGGCATGCGATCCACATAACCGCTGGTGAAGATCAGCGCCGCCGTTTCCGCCATCGCTCGGCCGATGCCCAGCAGCAGTCCGGCCACGAGGCCCGATGACGCCGCCGGCAGCAGGATATGGCGAAGCGCCGCGGTGCGCGACAATCCGAGCGCGGCACTGCCCAGCCGCCAATCGTCGGGCACGGCGCGCAGGCTGGCTTCCGCGGTGCGGATGAGGATGGGCAGCACCATACAGGCGAG
>NZ_JBDIVO010000309.1:0-5381 GCF_039794385.1 Methylocaldum sp.
AGGAACCATCGTCTTGCGGCACGCTGCGATCGAAGTAGACGCGCAGATCCGCCACCGACCGATCCTCGCCATCGACTTGGACGGTGCGAAGCACGGGCGCCTGACCGAGGTTGCCGACGCCCGAAAACTGATTGCTCATGCCCTGGACTCCTGGGGAATGCCGCTGTTTGCAATGAGCCATAGATGCCCGATTTTTCGCCCGATGACCACCCAAAACCGATCATTCGCCGGTGACCGGTTTCCGCTTCTTGAGCCGGTTTCAATGTATCAAGGCGGTCGTGAAGGAGGTTGAAAGCGAAATGTGCCAATACGGCATCTGTACGGAACCTTGTTGGAAGTTCCGAGGTCATATAAACTCGATCCGTATAATTTCCGTATCAATGATTGAGACCGCCATGCCTACTGCGACCACACCCTACGAGCGCATTGACCTCAGGACCTCGCCCGAAATCAAGGCACTGATCGTTCGCGCCGCAGCCACGGCCGGCGTTTCCGTGAGTGCCTTTCTACTGGGCGCCGCGCAGGAGCGCGCCAAACAAGTTCTCAGCGAGGCGGAATTGATGACGCTGTCGCCGCGTGACTGGGAGGCTTTCTTTACGGCTCTGGACCATACCGACAAGCCCCGCCCGAAATTGTCGGCCGCCATGCAACGGCATCGTGAATGGCAATCCGAACGTGAATCCTCGTGACGGTTTTCTACCGGAAGCGATCGAGGCGCTTCACGTCCATCATGATCGGCGAAGCTTTACCTGCGGCGACCCGGAACTGGACGGCTATCTCAAACGCTTTGCGCGTCAACATGCCGAAACCAAGGTCAGCCGAACCTACGTCGCCGTCAACGGTGCTGCGATTCTCGGTTATTACAGTCTGGCCCTATCGGGCATTCGCAAGGATCAGTTGCCGTCCCGGTATCAATCCCGCTTTCCGAATTACCCATTGCCAGTAGCTCGTTTGGCCCGGCTGGCGGTCGACCATCGCTATCAAAATCGGGGCTTGGGCGAACTGCTATTGGCCGACGCGCTGTCCCGGTGTCTCCGTCTCTCGGAGGAAATCGGCATGGTCGGCGTTGTGGTCGATGCCAAGCATGAGCACGCCAGGCGCTATTATGAGCGTTTCGAATTCGAACGATTCCCCGATGCCCCGCTCACCTTGTGGTTACCCACGGCAGCCATTGCCAAACTGTGAACCGGCACATCGAATTAAGTGTGGACGCGAGGGGTTAGTATCGACCTATACCCTGTCAATCTTCGCCGCGGGTTAGGGCATGATCTCATCCGTGCTCATTGGCGATCCGCGCCCAGGCGCTGGCCAACGCCTCGATACTGGATGTGTTCATGGTGTCCGTCATGGTTCGATCCCATAGCGGTTTTCGTCGTCGGCATCCTGGCGCACGGCGGATAGTTGCTTCAGCAGCCCCGGCAGCGCCGTTTGCACCGTGTCCCACACCATGTCGAGGTTGATGTCGAAGTAGCCGTGGGCGATGCGGTTACGCATGCCGCGCATGCTGCGCCAAGGCACCTCGGCGTAGCCGTCCATTACCTTCGTAGCGGCTTCACCGATGATGATGAGGCTCATGATGACGGCCTGCTGGGTGCGCTTGTCCGCCAGAAAGTCATCTTTACTCAAGCCTTCGACGAAGCTGCACGCATCCGTCGCGGCCTGCCGCATGTGGTCGAGGTAGTCGGGCAGGCGGCTCTCGCTCATACCGGCTGGGCTTCCGCGAGCACCTTGGCTCGGACCTTCGGCGGCAGGTCGGCCGGGGTCAAGAGATCAACATGGACGCCGAGCAGCGCTTCCAGCTCGTCCTGCAAACCGCCCAGATCGAACAACGTCGCGCCGGGTAATGCATCCACCAACAGATCGAGGTCGCTGCCGTCCCGGTCGGTGCCGTGCAGTACCGAGCCGAAGACGCGCGGGTTCGCCGCGCGGAAGCGGCTCGCCGCTTCGCGGATGGCGCTTCGTTTGAGGTTGAGCGCAACGGATGGTCGCATGTGACACCTTTCCTTATCTCAACTCGTTGAGACGGTAAGAAACCGATAATAGCATTTCAAGAACGATTTTCGAGAACAGCAAAGCGGGACTCGGGCGAACTGCTATTGGCCGACGCGCTGTCCCGGTGTCTCCGTCTCTCGGAGGAAATCGGCATGGTCGGCGTTGTGGTCGATGCCAAGCACGAGCACGCCAGGCGCTATTATGAGCGTTTCGAATTCGAACGATTCCCCGATGCCCCGCTCACCTTGTGGTTACCCACGGCAGCCATCGCCAAACTGTGAACCGGCACATCGAATTAAGTGTGGACGCGAGGGGTTATTAACCCGGCCTATATTTATAGGCCGGGTTAATCCGGGGCAGGGATGCCCCGGCGCGGCGACAAGCCGCGTGAGCCCAGGCCGGGCGTGTAACCGACCTGGGCGGCGGCCCGAAATACCAGGAGGGTATTTACGGGCCTGATTAATAATTCAATTGGCGCCCCGGATACGATTCGAATGTATGCCCATCCCCTTAGGAGTCCCGGTATGCTGCATTAAAGAAAGCGCAAGTTGATCGCAAATTTGACAACCTTTCCCGTCGCCACTGTTTTTGAAGCGTTGTGCAATGTAGGCAGGCTGAATTTCATAAATCAGGAAACTGCGTTCAATCAAGTCTGACTTCCATTATCGTTTGGACGAATTTGAGAGGGTCATAATGAGCGAAAAAGCATTGGTAACCATTACAGATGCCGCAAAGATCATCTCCGTGAGTCGCGCGACGGTCTACAGAATGATTCAGGCCGGCGATTATGATCAGCAAATTGCACAAGGAAAGAAGTCCAAGGAAGACGTACCGCAAGCGATTCGAGGCTATTTAGGGTGTCGATTCCCCAGAATGATCCGTTTGGGGCCTCGTTGCGTGCGCCTGAACCGGGCGGAAGTGGAGGCATGGATAGCTTCGAGAGCCTCCCAAGGCGTGTAACGTCATGCACTACGGCGATGGGATGGGAACTGAGGTGGGCTACGAAACTAGTCGTAACTTATTGATTTGGCGGAGAGGGAGGGATTCGAACCCTCGTGCCGGGTTTCCCCGACCATCCGATTTCGAGTCGGCGCCGTTATGACCGCTTCGGTACCTCTCCCCGGAAAAGGCTGATATGATACGACACTCTTGTTGAGAACTAAATGGTGGGGGACATGAATTTGTCTGAAGTCATGCCCTTCGGCCTAAACCTGAAAGACACCTTGGGCCGAAGTTTAGATCATGCGAAAAATGTAGACGATAAAAACAAATTCATAAGGGGGCGACAAAAAAAATCAGCATTAAAGCAATCCAACGTTTTCCGTTTCCTCGCTTATCTCTTCTTCACGGCTTCTTTCTCGGGGTGTACTCAAGAAACATCCCGGCCTTTAACCCAGTTGGAACGGATCAAGCAATCCGGTGAACTGCGGGTCGTAACCCGGTACGGGCCTTCCACTTACTATGAAAGTGTCAATGGAGCGGTTGGTCTGGAGCATGACTTGGCCGAGCTATTCGCCAGGCGCCTCGATGTCAAAGTGAAATTTATAGTGTCGGATTCGGCTAAGCAGGCAATCCAGACTCTTGATGACGGAGGCGCGGATATAGCGGCAGCAGGGCTGCTTATCGATGTGGTAAGGAAAAAGAAACTACGCTTTGCACCGCCTTACCGCGTTCTTACCGAACAAGTCTTGTACAGTGACGGTCGTCCGCGCCCGAACAGCATCGCCGATTTGGCCGGAGGCGTGTTGGAGGTTTCGGCGGGTACCAGCCATGTCAACACTCTCAAAGCGCTGAAGCGCAACTATCGAGACCTTAATTGGCAAATCAATTTCGATCAGGACGTTCACGAACTTCTGTTTCTCGTCAGTGAAGGATTGGTCGACTACACCGTTGCTAATTCGGATCAGGCGTTGATCATGCGCCGCTATTATCCGAAGCTGCAAGTCGCCTTCGATATCGGCAAGGCCCGGGAGCTAGCCTGGGCTTTGCCCATGTCAGAGGATGCCAGTCTGTACGACGAAACCGTTCGGTTTTTTCGGGAGATCAAGGAAGACAAGACGCTGGATCAGTTGATCGACCGTTATTACGGCCATGCGGAAGCATTCGACGTGGCTTTGGACAGTTCTCTACGTCGCGATTATTTGACCCGTCTGCCCAAGTTCAAGCGATGGTTCGTGCAGGCGGGCAGACGTTATGACATCGATTGGCGCCTTTTGGCGGCCATTGCTTATCAGGAATCGAAATGGCGCAGCACGGCCGTCTCCGCCGAAGGTGTGCGCGGCATGATGATGTTGACCGGCGTCACCGCCAAGGAGCTGAAAGTAACTGATCGATTTAATCCGGTCCAAAGCATTTTGGGCGGCGCGTCTTATCTTCGGCAGACTTTGGCTAACATTCCGTCGCAGATCGAAGACCCGGATCGTACCTGGTTTGCCTTGGCGGCCTATAACCTGGGTTATGGCCACATCGAGGATGCCCGGAATCTGGTTGCGCGGCGCGGTGGCGATCCCGACAAATGGATCGAAATCAAGAAAGTGTTGCCTCTGCTCGGGAAACCGAATTGGTATCGCAAAACCAAGTACGGTAAAGCGCGTGGCGCCGTGGCCGTTCATTATGTGAACAGCATACGCCGGTACTACGATCTGCTGGTTTGGCTCACCGAGGAAAATGCAACCGGCAAGATGGCGATGGGACCGGAAAAGTCCCGGGCCGAGGGCGTTTAGCGTCGTTCCTGAAAAAAGCGCTTGAGGAGGGTGCCGCACTCCTCCTTCAAGACGCCGCCCTGATATGCGACCTTATGATTGAGGAACTCGGTATCGGCTAGCTGCAACGCGCTGCAAACGGCGCCTCGCGTGGGATCCGGGGCGCCGAACACAATCCGTTTCACCCGGGCGTGAATGATGGCGCCCATGCACATCACGCAAGGCTCCAGCGTCACATAAAGAACGGTATCGACCAGCCGATAGTTACCAAGATTCGCGCCGGCCGCCCGAAGCGCCATGATCTCGGCGTGAGCGGTAGGATCGTTCGTGCCGATCGGGCAGTTCCGGCCTTCGGCGATCAATGCATTGTCCTTGACCAGCACTGCGCCCACCGGCACTTCGCCCATGTCGCCGGCCTGTTCGGCAAGCGCCAGGGCATGGCGCATCCAGTCTTCGTCGCTGGGAGCCATGGACAGGGGATCATTCCCACTCAATGGTGGCCGGCGGTTTGCCCGAGATGTCGTAGGTTACCCTTGATATACCGGGTACTTCGTTGATGATCCGGCGAGAGACGAGATCGAGAAAGTCGTAAGGCAGATGCGCCCAGCGGGCGGTCATAAAGTCTATCGTTTCAACGGCGCGCAGCGCGACGACGAAATCGTAGCGGCGTCCGTCGCCCATGACGCC
>NZ_JBDIVO010000310.1:0-5379 GCF_039794385.1 Methylocaldum sp.
TATCTGATAACCGGTTATTGGCCCAGCAAGGGTTTTGGGGTCAAGCCTGAGCGCATAATCAAAACTGAACACGCCATTTTTGCTGATATCCTCCCTGTTGCCATAGCTGGTCCCCACCAAGCTGATCTGAAGTTGGTCGCCGCCAGGTAGCTGATCGTTGGGCGGGGCAATCGTGGCCGAGCCCGTCAATTGGTTGGCATACTGAATCGGGGGGTTGGTGGCCTTGAACCCCAGCTCCAGCGCATCGACATGGACAATTTGACCGGGTTTATCACTGAGCGCCTGTTGCATTTTGATTTTCAGCGTTCTATCCCAACCACCGGGTATGACATCGCCGATTTGAAAGCAGCGAGTGTCGGCTGAAACGATAGTTCGCGCTTCAACCTGACTCGACAGTACAGCAAGAATGGATAGTGAAGTTGCGGTGAGTAGGTTTTTCATAAGGAACTCCATGAGTTTCTAAAGGGACTACCATGTACCGAGACCGAGCATTATTAACCCGGCCTATAAATATAGGCCGGGTTAATCCGGGGCAGGGATGCTCCGGCGCGGCGACAAGCCGCGTGAGCCCAGGCCGGGCGTGTACCGGCCTGGGCGGCGGCCCGTAAATACCAGGAGGGTATTTACGGGCCTGATTAATAACTGAACAACTGCGGCTCACTGAGCAGTAGCTGCCCGTATGAATTACTCTCCTTCTGAATCGCTCACTGCGGGCTTTCACACATCACCCGTTTAATTCGACGATAGCGGCACGAATAAATTCAGCCTCCATGTTTTCTTAAATCGTGGAGATCATAGGGTTCGTAGGCCATTGGAGGGTCGGTCACGTAGTCATTTCTCTGCTGGCCCCCTCCGCTCCACTATCGTATGCAGACCTTGGATACACGGTGCCACAGTCCCCATCGGGTACGGAATGGCCTTTCGGCGAAACTGAAAGCCAACATATACCCGAATGCCAGCTGACAGACCGCACCACTGGCAGTAGCCGGCCAATTGGAGCCTGTTAGGCTGATCCCGATATCTGTTCAGTATTCGGCCATACCCGCCGTTCGTCGTTATTTAACAATTTCGTTCGAACGGCTGCTTTATGGAGTGTCTTCGAACTGGCGATCGATCCGGTCGACTGCCTTTGCGGTAAGACCGTAGAGGGCCGTGCGGTCTTCGAGAATCTCGATATGAAGGTCTTCCAGCCCGTATCAGGTCCCGAACCGATGCTCCTAATGAAACATGACCACCCGCCATGCCGCCAGCCAAAACGCCGCTGCGGTGACCAACTTGGGCCAGAACCGCGTTGCGTCGATAGTCGAGTAAAGAGCGAGCGTCACGGCGACTGCCGTGCTTCCCAAGGGTAGTATCAGGAAGGCGTAGGAACCTGCGAGCGGGTAAAGCGTGGCGACAGGCAGGAACGCGAGCAGACAGAACGCCGCTACCAATACCAGCAGGTCGGCCACGAACGTGGCGGCTGTTCCTATCCCCAACGATGCCAGCAGGGGGCGCATGGGCGCGCGCTCGGCACGCAGGGTCAACGCCAGTCCAGCCACCTGGAATATCAGCGGAACGAATCCCGCCAGCAGCAGGCCTACCGCCACCTGCGGTTGAAATCCGACAGCCTCCCAGCCGGTCCCGAACCAGCCAAGAATACCCGCATAAGCCAGCAGCGCCACTCGCGCCGGCAACTGGCTCCATTGCATCAATGCCAGCGCGTCCATGGCCGCAAGGTTTACCACAGGGTGTAGATGCTGGCCGATTCTGCTTCCGATCCGCCAAGATCCGGTCTTCATCACTCCCGTCAGGCGCCTGCGCAGACGGAAGGCCGCGATCGGTCCGCCCGTGAGCAGGACAAGGGCAAATTCGCGTGCCCCGTCGACGCACAAAGCCAGCATGGCGATCAGCGCACTTGCAGCGACCAGCAATGCGGCCCACGATCCACGCAGTACGAGTTGCTGCACGATGGGCCATTGGGTACCGAGGGCCAAGGCCAGCAGTCCATGCTCCAGACCGCCACTGCGGGCGGGTCCGAGCAGAGTGATCCCGTAGGCGGCGAAGGGCAATAGCAGGGGGAGATCGGCAATTAGCAGCAGCGTCAGGTCGAGCCCGGTCTCGAAGCGAGATAGCCCCGGCAGCGTGCGCAGATATCGCCAGGGCGCGCCTCCTCGCAAGGCATCGGCTTGCACGGCCGCCCAGGCGATGGCCAGCAGTGACAGGGTCAGCCAGGCGGTCAGCGCGTAAGCCGGACTGCCGCCTTCCACAATCTTGCGTACCGGCGTCCCGACGGCGTCGATTTGTGCGGCAAGTGGCGTGGCGGCTGGCGAAACGACTAAAAGTGCGAAGAGCACAGATTGCCAGCGGCGGAGCAAAAGCTTCAGGGTCGCGTCGGCGTAATGGCGCAAGCGCCAGCCGAGCAGGCGGAAAAACAGGCGCGATCGGGACACTTCCAACGGTGGATGGCGAGACACGTGACAGCCTCTCAAGTCAATGTCACGGTGTTTTCAGGCCGTATGCCGAAGGCCGCATGCCGCGAGGTCTCGTGGCAAGACATCAGGATCAGCCGCGTCTTGGCCAGGCGCCGGAGCGTCGCCTGCAAGGCCGCGAGCGAGGCGGCGTCGAGCGCGTTGCTGGGCTCGTCCAAGATGAGGACATCCGCCTCCGCGGCGACAGTGCCAAGCAACAGAAACTTCCTTGCCGTACCCAACGACATGTGGCCGAAGTTCGTCTTCAAATACGCGTGTAGCCGAAACGATTCGGTCAGCTGATCCAAGGTCTCGGTATCCCAGCCGCCCCGAACAGAACCGACGAAGGCCAGCCACTCCTCACCAGTCAGAAAGGGGAAGACCGGACAATCCGCCGGGCAATAAGCCAAGCAACGGAGGGCGCGGGCCGGTCGGGCCTTAAGGCTCACGCCGCGGATCCAAACTTCACCGGCATCGGGAACCAGGGCGCCCGCGAGCATGCCGAGGAGAGTCGATTTACCCACGCCGTTCGCACCCGCGATCAGATGGACGCCCGGCTTGGGCCATTCGTACGACCAGCCGTCTATGACCGGCCGACCGGAGTATCGCTTGGAGAGTTCGACTGCTGTCAGCACGTTGTCGTATATCCTGTGAGCAAGTGGCACCACCTATTTCGCAGCGACCGGAGGCGATGTCGCCGGTAGTATGCTGGCGAAAGGATAAAAGATGCGGAATTCAGTGCGCAATGAAGCCCAGATAGCACAGACTAAATTGAGGCATGGACAGGTATGTAACAGTGTGGCGGCGGTCGATAACTTGACTTGCTTGCGACAGTCCGCTTCGGTCACGGACTACTCCCCCGCCTCTGAAGAAAGCAGCATTCCTGAACGGCGGATTTTGGTCAGACCGGATGACCGGAACGGCCGAAAACTGGTCCTCGTGAGCACCGAGAGTGAATAACCCAAACGGGCATACAACGGAAGATCGACAGGTTCCGATGATACTCGGCGAAAAAACGGTTGCCGTTACCTTGATCGCCGGATCGGATACCGCAGGCGGGCTTGCGATTTGACCCTGTTCAGGTGCACCTAACGTGGTCCCGGTAGAACGAATTCAGTAGGTCCCAAAACCCTTCGACTCCGCTCAGGACAGGCCCTTCGACGGGGCTCAGCGCGAACGGCTTACCGGGATAGGCTCTGCCAAAAGACCGGAAAGCGGGCGCGAGAAGGAATGCTTGACCATTTTCCGAGAATCGTCCTCATTAGCATCATGCGGACCGCGCCATCATGGCCGGCGGGTCTGCCCGGCGCTCATGCCGAACCGATTTCAGCTTCCGATACTCGGCCTCGATGTAATGCCGCCCGTAGCGGCGTTCCAGCCGGCGCATGACGAAATGGCTGCGGGCCATGCTCTGAAAATGCCGGACGAACAAGTCGTTGATGAAGGCGCCGCCGACCGCGCCGGCGAAGGGCAGCATTTCCGCGGCGGCTTTCTCCGACAGTATCAGTCCGAAACGCTCGGATACGATGACTATCATGCGGCTGATGGCCGGCGCTCCGTTCCGGCTCAAGCCCTGTTCGGCAATGTGGCGTGACGCCTGTTTGACGGCGGCTTCGAGAGCCAGGCGCAAACCGTAATAACCGGTATCGGCGGCATCATCGGCCTTCGAGCGTCCCCCCAGAGCGAAAACTTCGAGACAGGCCAGACGGGTTTCCGGCCGGTTCAAATCCTCGCGTTCGCTGCGGGCGATTTCGGCGATGGCCGCGAGCATGATCAACGTGGTGAGCGGCAGTTCCACCAGCAATGCGGAACCGCCGAACAATCCGCCAATCGCGCCCGTGCTCCGCGCCATGCGACGGTAGAAGCGTTCGCTGCGAGGCTGCCCCTGCCCGAGGCGGGTGACCGCGGCTTCCAGAAGCCGGCCGATGCCCGCCTGCAAGTGTCCGGAGAAGCGACGATGCCAGCGCGGCGGTATCAGCTTGAGCCCCTTGTCGACGGGAGTGCCGACGGCGTGGGCCAGATGGGCGGCAAAGCTGGGATATTCGAGCTGGCGGAAAGCGTCTCGCAGTCGGCGACGGTCCTCATCCGCCAGTTCAATGACGCCCGCTCCGGGCGAAGATGAGTCGTGTTCAAGCTTCATTGTCGTGTCACCTAGAAGTTCTTGAAAATACCTACCGGCGGTTTCGGCTGCGGCTCGCCCGGCTTGCGCATCCTTGTTTCGCCGTCGATGAGTTCGAAGCCCGTGTCTCGGATCTGGACGGGGTGAGGACGGTCCGGACCAATCGCCGGACTTGTTCGCTGAACGTGGTGTATGACGGCGGCGCCGAAGTCCGTGCCGGTCTGCTGCATTGGCTCGGCTCTCTACCGCCGAACGCCTTCCAGCACGGATGCGTCCGCCCAAGTCGCCCCTACTCCGCTCATCGTTTCGTCCATGGCGCTCCTCTCGCCGCCCTTGCTACTTCGTATTGATTGTTTGCTTGCTCCTCACGGACTACGATCGATGATCTCGTCTTGATTTGCGGTACAGGACGACAATACCGGACGAACGTGTCGAAATCGGGCGAGTGCTGCGTTCAGCGTAGTGCACAACATTCGGAAAGTGGACGGCCGGAAATGCACCGTGACGGGGCCGACATTGACATGGAACACGGCGCAGCTCCGGCAGTACTCGACCGAGCAGACTTCGCTCCGGGCCAAGGTTTCGGTATTACAAGCTTTTCGTTGCACGGGTCTCTCCTTAAGTTATGGAACGCACGGGCGTTCATGTGTAAAAGCGGGCGCAAATCTCGATCTCTATCGCAATGGCCCCGGCTTTGGCCAAAGTTGGTCGTGTCCCGGACATTTGCGGGCGATCACGCTCGACCATTCCCCCAAGCCCTCACCTTCGCTCGGAACACGTCGGTCGAACGGTTTCAGAGGTCTGCCGGGA
>NZ_JBDIVO010000311.1:0-5352 GCF_039794385.1 Methylocaldum sp.
GGTGTGGTGGAGATCAGCAACGGTCTCGCCATGGCGAGCATCGCCTTGCAGGGAGCTCATTTGATGAGTTGGGCGCCGTATCAGGAGGAACTGGTCATTTGGCTGTCGCCGAAGGCGAAGTTCGGGCCGGGCGAATCGATCCGCGGCGGCGTGCCGGTCTGTTGGCCTTGGTTCGGGCCGCATCCCGGCGAATCCTCTTTTCCCGCTCACGGTTTCGCGCGCACCCAGCCGTGGGAAGTGATCGAAGTGCTGGCGCTGGAGGACGGTTCGAATCGCTTGGGTTTTCGCCTCATCCGGAGCGACGAGACCTACGCACTATGGCCGCATTCGACACCGCTGGAACTCTATATGACCATAGGCACGGCGCTGGAGATGGAACTGGTGACGCATAACGACGGGCCTGCGCCGATCACTATCGGCGAGGCTCTGCACACATATTTTCAGGTCAGCGACATTCGTCGGATCTCGATACACGGCCTCGATGGCTGTTCCTATATCGACAAAACGGACGAGGGACGACGCAAACAGCAGTCGGGCCCCGTGACCTTTTCCGGGGAAACCGACCGGATTTATCTCGAATCCACGGCTGATTGCGTGATCGAGGATCCGGGCTTGAATCGCCGCATCCGCATCGCCAACCGGGGCAGCCGCTCCACGGTGGTGTGGAATCCTTGGGCCGAGAGGGCCGAGGCGCTGGGCGATTTCGACGAGGACGGTTATCTCCGCATGGTGTGCGTGGAAAGCGCCAACGCGGCGGACGATGTGGTGACGATCGAGCCGGGCGGGACGCACCGTCTCCGGGTGCGCTATACGGCGGAGCCGTTGCGTTGAGCGCTTTGGCAGACCTTGTGTCGCGCTTTGTGAACCGCGGCCTTTAAGGCGACTCGGCCGAAGCATGGAAATCCTCTATCAAGACGACTCTCTCGTGGCGGTGAACAAACCCGCCGGCCTGCTCGTCCACCGGAGCGCGATCGATCGCCACGAAACCCGGTACGCCATGCAGATCGTTCGCGACCGGCTCGGCCGCCGGGTGTATCCGGTCCATCGCCTGGACAAGCCGACCTCGGGCATACTGGTGTTCGCGCTCGATGCGGATACCGCCCGGCGGATGACGGAATTATTCTCCGGCGGCGGCGTCGACAAGACCTATCTCGCCGTAGTCCGCGGCTATGCGGACGAAACCGGCATTATCGATTATGCGCTGGAAGAACAGCTAGACCGGATCACCGACGCCAATGCGCAACGGGACAAACCGGCTCAGCCGGCGGTAACGTGCTACCGCAGGCTAGGGATTGCGGAACTCCCTTTCGCGGTCGGCCGTTACCCGACGGCCCGCTACTCGCTGCTGCGGGTATCGCCTAAAACCGGGCGGAAACACCAGATCCGGCGCCACATGAAGCATATTTTTCACCCGGTTGTAGGCGATACCAGCCATGGCGACGGGCGCCACAACAATTTTTTCAGGAGTCATTTCGGCTGCCATCGATTGCTGCTGTGCGCGACCGGTCTGGCATTCACTCATCCCGATACGGGCGAGAGGCTCCGTTTGGAAGCGCCCCTGGATGATTCTTTTCGGCGCATCGTGGACAATCTCGGCTGGGCCGACGTTTTGAACAAGGTCCCCGAATCCGGCCATTTACATAAACCAATCTATGACCCACACACCTAAGACTCAAATCATGGCCTTGTTCTGCGACTTCGAGAACATAGCCCTCGGCGTGCGCGACGCCAAATACGCTGCCTTCGACGTCCAGAAAGTGCTGGAGCGGCTGCTTCTCAAGGGCAATATCGTGGTCAAGAAGGCCTATTGCGACTGGGACCGCTACAAGGAATTCAAGGGCGGCATGCACGAGGCGGCCTTCGAGCTGATCGAAATTCCGCACGTGCGCCAATCGGGCAAGAATTCCGCCGACATCCGCATGGTCGTCGATGCGCTAGACCTGTGCTACACCAAGTCGCACGTCGACACCTTCGTGATCATCAGCGGCGACTCCGATTTTTCACCCCTGGTCAGTAAGCTGCGGGAGAACAACAAGGTCGTGATCGGCGTCGGGGTGAAGAAATCCACCTCCGATTTGCTGATCGCCAATTGCGACGAATTCATCTTTTACGACGATTTGGTGCGCGAGGCCGCGAAGCCGAGGCCGAAGGCCAGGCGCGCGCCCGCCAAGACGGCGCGCCAGCCGGGCCCGGAAGGCGAAAAGAAAGCCGAGGAAGACAAGAAGCAACAAGCGGTCGATTGGGTGCTCGAGACGGTCGAGGATCTTTTGGAAGAGCGCGGGGAAGAAGAAAAGGTGTGGGGGTCCATGGTCAAGCAGGCGCTGAAACGGCGAAAACCCGGTTTCAACGAAAGCTATCACGGTTTCCGCACCTTCGGAAAACTGCTGGAAGAAGCCCAGGAGCGGAAGCTGTTAAAGTTGGAATACGATGAAAAATCAGGGGGTTACATCATCAAGGGCCTGGCCCGAGAGGACTAGCCCGGAATTTACCACGGCTTGCCGAAATACACCGGGCCCCGAAAGCCGCGTCTTTTGTACTCGCGTTCGATTTCGCTTTTGAGCGCGGTCGGAATTTCCCGCAGGCTCATTGCGGTCAACTGGTATTCCAGATAGAAAAACGCCGCGCGGGGATCGCCCAGCGTCAGGTAATCGATATAAATTCGGGCAATCGCCGGCCATCGTTTCGGGTCGGGAAACGGGATGATTTGAGCGGTTGATTCGTCTGTTTCCATTTTTCGGCCACCTTACGCGATTCGACTTTGACGGGCGGCGCTTCGTTCACTACGAATGTCGAGTAAGGCTGCAAATCGATCCTGTCATCAAGTCGCCGGCAACTATTGCCGGTTCCGGCAAGCCGCCGCCTCTTTGGCGCGTCAAAAATCCGACGAAATGGCGGAAAATTTCATCATGTTATTGATTTAAAAATGAATATCAGATAGGAACGGAACCTGCATAAACGCTTCCGATACAACCAAAATCGAGCGGAAGCGTCATGAAAGCCGTTATCGTAAAAGTATTGATCGGGTCCGGGTTGTTCGGCCTGTTCGTCCTTTTCTTGTGGGCCGACCCGTCGGGCCGGTATTTCAATCTTTCGGGCCTTTTTCTGGTAGTCGTCGGAACGTTCGCCGCCACCGTGCTTGCCCATTCGTTTCGCGGCGTGACCGATTTGTTGCGCCGGCTGCGGAGCAAGCTAACAAATAAGGCGTCGATGGACAGCGAAGACTTGGATGTGTTCTTGCACCTCGTGGAAGCGCATCGCCGCGGCAGTGTCCGCGCGGCCGAGCAGGCGGCCCGGCGGCTTCAGGAATCTCTGCTTCGAACCGGCGCGGAGCTGGTGATCAATCGCACGCCGCAGGCCGACCTGACGCGCATGCTCCAGTGGAAAATCGGCGCGCAGCGAGAGCGCGATCAGGCCGAAATCCAGATCGTCCGGACCATGGGCGCTTTCGCGCCTGCCTTCGGCATGCTGGGAACGCTGCTCGGCCTCATCGGGATGATGTACGGTTTGGACGCGAATCGCATGGAGCAGATCGGAGAGTCCATGGGCTTCGCCATGCTGACCACGGTGTACGGGCTGGTATTGGCCAATCTGGTGTTGAAACCCCTGGCGACGCGCTTGGAACGGCGCGCCAACGAGAACCTGGCTTGGGCATACGTGCAGATGGAATCGGTGCTCATGTTGCATGACCGGTGTCATGCGGCGATGTTCCGGGATTATTGGCAGGCCTTCTTCGACCACCCGGAGGCGAGCGAACCGATCGATTCGCTCCCGCTCAGCGTGGCCAAATCGTAGCGGCGGGTTGTCCGAATGTCATCGAATCACGCATCGGCGATGACCCAGTTCCGGCGTCCGGAGACTCGGCGGGACGCCACCACCGATCCTTGGCGAGCGGCGGGGGCCGAACGGCCGTCCGAGCAGGGCGGCTGGCTGTTGAGCTATCTCGACGTGATGACCTTGCTGTTTTCGTTTTTCGTATTCCTGTTCGCCTATCAAAAGGCGCTGACGGTGGAGGCGAAAACCGCCCATCCCGAAACAGCGACGCAATCGACACAAGTTGCGGCTTCGATTCCGGTTTCTCCCGCGGTCATCAAGGCATCGAAGACCATTTCGACGAACCGGGCCCCAGCGTCTCCGCCTGTCCGGACGGCCCAGGATAGGAACCCTATAGCGGAAGCCGAGATCAAGGTTTACCCCGCTTATCCGGATGCGGCGAGGACTGTATCCGCGTTATCCCGACGCGAGCCCGAATATAAGGATGCGATTGTCGAGGCAGTTCCTCCGGCGCAAAAGGCCGAGGAAACGTCAAACGTGGCCGGACCTTCCAGCAAGCCGGTTGCGGCGGTTCCCGAAAAAGGCTGGATAACCGAAGCCGGCGACATGGCGCTAAATGCGGCGGCATCCCTCGACAAAGCGTTCTCGGACGCGGATCTCGGCGGTTCGGTCGAGATTTCGGCGGCCAGCGGGGAAGTTCGCCTGGAGATTAACGACGCGATATTGTTCGACCCGGCCAGCGCCGAGCTTAAACCCGAAGGTGCGAGCGTGCTGGACCGTCTGGCCAGCGTGCTTGGTGCTCAAGGCGGCACGATCGAGGTCGAGGGGCATACCGACGACCGTCCCATCGCCACGGCGAAGTTCCGGTCCAATTGGGAGCTGTCGACAGCTCGGGCCAGCACCGTCACCCGCTATTTGATCGCACACGGCATTTCGCCCGAGCGCTTGCGCGCCGTCGGCCTGGCCGACACCCAGCCGCGTGAGGCCAACGATACGCCGGAGGGCAGGGCAAGAAACCGGCGCGTCTCCATCGTGATGTTCCTCCCGCGCGGAGGCGGCGTGAGGACCTGAGCGGGGCGGATTCAATCCTGGTTTTACACGGCGTCGGGTCCGCAGCCGCCTCGCCCCCGCGCCGGTTTGCTGCCGGCGCGACGAAGGGCTGAGGACTTCCGGAGCATTAATGATTTCTAAGGTCTCGTCGCCGGGATTTGATCTGTTCGGCGATACTCTCCAGTTCCGCCACATCCCGTGGGTGGCTTTTGCGGTATTCCGCTTCCTGCATCCGTAGCAAGGCAATTTGCGCCTCCACATTTTCCGGCCGGAGTAATGTGCCGAATTGATCGCCGGCGTCCGCGAGCGTGAATATGCGATCCAAAATCAGATTGCCCAGTTCTCGTTTGAAGTGTCCTGCTTCCCAATACCAGTGCATCCTAGCTTGCCGGTCATTCTTGCCGGGAACGGCTTCCGTGGTCAGTTCATCGAACCCACTGAAATCCCAAAGCAAAACGGGCGGCTCGCCGCGCCTGCCTGCTTCCGTCCCGACGATATGCGTAATCGCTCGTTTCCAGTCTTCGAAAGCCG